>NZ_JAUFQG010000005.1 GCF_030409605.1 Simiduia curdlanivorans | reverse complement strand
AGCACTATTAACCCTCACCGCCGTCGCGCTTTGCCCCGCTTGCCTTGCTGGTGAAACCTTCTCCCAGACTTTCTATACCGGCGAAGACAGCGCGCTTGAACAAGCTACAACCCAAGCCATACACTTCCAGCACTACGCCAACTTGCCAAGGCCAAGAAAGTCGCGCCAACATCCTCAGGCATACAATCACTGCTCAACAAAGCGGTATCGACTTCACAGCTAGAGCGCCCCACCTATAGCCGAGGCTTTCAAATACAAACATTGTCCACCGACGATGGCATGGAACTTAGTGCGGCGTATCGCTTTTAACGTCAGCCCCGCCATTAGCGGGCTCGGCACCATCACCCAGCAAAATACCCATCCAACTGGTGCCTGGGTAGCTTTCTAAGGCGATTTTCACGGTCATCGTCAAGGGCACCGACAACAACATACCCACGGGACCCAACACCCAGCCCCAAAACACCAAAGATAGAAACACCACTAAGGTCGACAGGTTCAGGCCTTTACCCATCATGCGCGGCTCTACCACATTGCGATAACCAATTTATCACTAAGTAACCCAAGCCCCGTGTAAACGGCCTCAGGCACACCCAATTGAACCAGTGCCAGCAAGACGCCGGTACCGCAGCCAACAGGGAACCTAAATTGGGAACGAAGTTTAAAATGAAAGCCATGGTGCCCCACAGCAGCGGGTAATCAACCCAAGAAACCACAACCACAGGCTCACCATATATGCCAGATGTATAAGGTCTGACTCATCATTCTGTGCAGACTTCCTAGTAGATGTTCTTAAAGGAAAGACAATATCTCTAAGCGGTTCAGCAATGCTTGTAACATCAGCATCAGTGCTAACCTCGGGAAATACAGCGGCCAATCTAAGAACGGGGTCATCAGAATAACTGGCTGACTGACGCTCTAATTCTTTTTTAAACTCAGGCGTTACACAAATCGAAAATCCACCTTGAAAACCGACCTGCATAATTTTTACGACTTTCTTATACCCTGGGCGCGCTTTGAAGACATCCAGCAGTAGGTTCAAATCTAAAGCATAGACTGGACGCTCTAGCACAGGACCTATTGGCTCAATTCCAGTTGATTCATTGGTTAAGCCTGATAAAAGGTCATTATCTTCTAAGGAGTGACCCCTGATATTGATTGTGCGTTTTGTAGTATGACCACCTTTAACTTGCTGATATATCGAAAATCCAACCTGCTCCCAGAAATTATTGGCTGGCAAATCAGAAGCGACTCTGGCTGAAATGGAGTGGTAATGCTTTTCTCTTGCATGGTTTTTCAAGGCACTGATTAACCGCTTCCCAACACCTTGTCCTTTTACAGATGGGCAGGCGTATATCTGAAAAACCTTGAGGGTTGGCATTGTGCCACCAAACATTAGATAGCCCTTCAGCTCATTGGAATTATTAATTGCCACCCACAACTGCCCCTTAGATGCCATCTGCTCATAGACAGAAGAAGAGAGAAAACCAAAAGCCCCCTTATTTTTATCCGCTATCTCGGCTACTTGGCGCACATAAACTGAGACTTGATCAAATTGCTTTAAAATGGCGTAATCCATTACGGTCCCCAGTCGATAACTAGTTTGGTAAAACTGCAGTGATTTCGTCCGTTTTGAGACTTAGAGTTTCTAGCCTTGCGGCTAACATATATACAGATTAACTCCCCAAGGTGGTATCTTTTTCGCTTTTCGGCGATACCTTATGAGAAGAATAGCAAGGAGCCTTTGGCGGAGTCATTTACAGCTGCCGCCCATGCTAATCGAGTTATTTTGACTGCTAATCTACCACTTGTCATGTAGTTAAACTAATCATCTTGTGCCTATTCTCGATTACATTGATTTGGTGAGTACGAAGAGCGAGCCAGCAGCTTTGGTGAGGATTTATTTGGCTGATGGATTATTAAACGCCATGAGTCTCAGGTTGATTTAACAAGAGTTTTTCGACTTTACTAGGTAAGAGTGTTGCTTTTGAAGAACTCACCACGCGCAGCCCCGACAGGCTAGCAAGAAAGATGGGGCCTGGTGCTTGTTCTCGCACGTCCTGTGCTCGGCCTTCGGCCGCTAACGCGCACCAAATCATTCTAGATGATTTGTCTGACGGGTGCGAAGTGACTTGCTTCGAGTAAATAAATGGTGGGGTTTCTCGAACCTGAGCTCTGGACCTGCCAGAACATGAAACAAGAGATGAGTCGGTCCGACGTGTGCGGAGTGACTAACTTCTAGTAGAAATGGTGGGCCTTCCGGGACTGGAACCCAGGACCTGCCCGGACATGAAACAGAGAGATGAGTCGGTCCGACGTGTGCGGAGTGACTTACTTCGAGTAAATAAATGGTGGGATTTCTGGGGCTCGAGTTGTCTAGGACCTGCCCGAACATGAAACAAGAGATGAGTCGGTCCGACGTGTGCGGAGTGACTTGCTTCGAGTAAAGAAATGGTGGGCCTTCCGGGACTCGAGTTGTCTAGGACCTGCCCGAACATGAAACAAGAGATGAGTCGGTCCGACGTGTGCGGAAAAACTAACTTCGAGTAAATAAATGGTGGGCCTTCCGGGACTCGAACCCAGGACCTGCCGATTATGAGTCGGATGCTCTAACCAACTGAGCTAAAGGCCCAAAAACTTGACCTTTTCCGTTGTGGCGGCGTCGCGTGCTCGTAAATTTCAGTCACATAGTTGATCTATGCTCCTTCAATTTACTGCGCGGCTCCTTGCCACAACGCAAAATTTCTGCGTTTTTGCTTGCTGATCTTTTGTCGTGTGACGATCCTGCTCACCCGTAAATTTCAGTCACATAGTTGATCTATGCTTCTTCAATTTACTGCGCGGCTTCTTGCCACAACGCAAAATTTCTGCGTTTTTGCTTGCTAATCTTTTGTTGCGTGCGACCGCCACGGATGGCGGAAGTGTCGTAACTGTTGCAACATTGTTACGACCGCGGCTCCTTGCCGGTCAACAAAATCTCTGCGTTTTGTCTTGCTGATTTATGTTGCGCTGCTTTGTGGCGGGCAGCATATCCCAGCTTTTACACCCCGCTAACGCAAAGGCGCTTTCGAGGGGGCGCCATTATAGCTATGCTGGGCGGCTTTGACTACTCTCGTAAATGCTTGATTCGCAAAGGAGATGCAAGCCGGTGACATTATCTGCATTGAAGCTATTGAAGGGCTTGGGCGCGCGCCTGGGTTGGTGTTTATTTGGCTTTCTAGCGGGCATGTTAGTGATTGTTTACCTCTGGTCGCAAACCCGCCCGGCATTGTCTTTTTGGCACGATGATTCAGCCCGTTACACCAAATTGACAGAGCTACCCAACCTAAGCGAAACATCCTGGCAGGCTTACCTCGCCCACGAGCAAACGCAATTTATCGCCCTAAGCGAGCTGCTGACCAAGAAGGTTGAGATGGGCAAGGCGCCCACCGCACCCTGGCACCGGTTTAGCCCCACCGGCGCCGCCAACCCTGCGCTTTACCCCATTAACGGCAACCGCTCCTATTGGCTCAAGCCAGACCAGCCGGCGCGCTTTAAGGCGGTATTGATCCACGGCTTGTCCGACTCGCCCTACAGTTTGCGCGCCATCGGCGAAGATTTGCGCCGCCATGGCGGCGAGGTATTCGGGCTGCGGGTGCCGGGCCACGGCTTATTGCCCGGGCATTTACTGGATACGCGCTGGGAGGACGCGCGCGCGGCGGTGACTATGGCGGTTAGAGCCGCCGCCGACGATAATCCGCACAACTTACCCCTGCTACTCGTGGGCTACTCCAACGGCGCGGCACTGTCGGTCGACTACGCCCTGCAAGCGCTAGAGGATGACACACTGCGGCAGGCCAATGGCTTGGTTCTTATCTCGCCTGCGCTCAAACTCTCTCCACTGGCCGGCTTTGCCAAACTGCAGCGCTGGTTAGGCAAGCTGCCGGGCCTGAACAATTTGGCTTGGGTGGATATTTACCCTGAGTACGATCCGTTTAAATTTAATTCGTTTCCCGTCAATGCCGGGCAACAAATTTACGAGCTGACGCGCTCGATTCACGAGCGGCTGAGCAACCAAAGTGTGGCGCAAAGATTAACCGACTTTCCGCCCATGCTGGTGTTTCAATCCGTGGTGGATGCAACCGTAGACCCAAGCGCGCCCATTCACGACCTGCTGCTAAAGCTGCCGCAAAACCAGCATCAATTGGTGCTGTTTGATGTCAATCATCAAGCGCAAGCTCAGGGCTATTTAAAGCAGCAACACCAACAGCTGCTGGCACAACTGAACAGCCGGCCACTGCCTTTTAACTACACCCTGGTAGCCAACCCAGACAGCGAACTTGCGGTAAACGCCCTCACTCGTTCAGCCAATAGCTTGGAGGCGAGCCAAGAGATGTTGGCGCTGAGCTGGCCGCGCAATGTTTATTCACTGTCTCACGTGGCTTTACCGATTCGGCCCACAGATTTGGTTTACGGCAATCAGCGCGCCGTAGATTCGAAGCTGCATTTGGGTAGCGGTGGCGGGCTGGGCGAGCGCGGTGCGTTTATTGTGTCTATGGAACAATTAAACCGCCTGCGCTACAACCCCTTCTACCCCTACTTGCAACAACGCATTAATGATTTCGCCGATAGCCTCGGCGCGAATCAACATCCGAACTAAAACCCGAAGATAAAAAAAGGCGCCTATTGTTAGGCGCCTTTTTTATTGACTCGCAATTTATTGACTCGCATCAACGGCGAATAAACACCGACTTGCAGCCTTACTCGTCTAGGAAGCTACGCAAGTGATCAGAGCGCGATGGATGACGCAATTTGCGCAACGCCTTGGCTTCGATCTGACGAATACGCTCGCGCGTGACGTCGAATTGCTTGCCCACTTCTTCGAGGGTGTGATCGGTGTTCATGTCGATACCGAAACGCATACGCAACACTTTCGCTTCGCGTGCGGTTAAGCCCGACAACACATCGCGCGTGGCTTCGATCAAGCCCTCAACGGTGGCTGAATCTACCGGCGAGGTGATGGTGTTATCTTCGATGAAATCACCCAAATGCGAATCTTCATCGTCGCCGATCGGCGTTTCCATGGAGATGGGCTCTTTGGCAATTTTCAGCACTTTGCGCACTTTGTCTTCTGGCATGTCCATGCGCTCGCCCAATTCTTCCGGCGTGGGCTCGCGGCCCATTTCCTGCAGCATTTGACGAGATACACGGTTGAGCTTGTTGATGGTCTCAATCATGTGTACCGGAATACGAATGGTGCGCGCCTGATCGGCGATGGAGCGGGTAATCGCCTGACGAATCCACCAAGTGGCGTAAGTTGAAAACTTATAACCGCGACGGTATTCGAACTTGTCTACCGCTTTCATCAAACCAATGTTGCCTTCCTGAATTAAATCCAAGAATTGCAAACCGCGGTTGGTATATTTTTTCGCGATGGAAATTACCAAACGCAAGTTCGCTTCAACCATTTCCTTCTTGGCGCGACGGGCGCGCGCTTCACCGATCGACATGCGACGGTTAATTTCTTTAATGGCCGACAGCTCTAAACTGGCTTCCGCTTCAATTTGCTGAAGCTTGCGCTGGCTGCGTAAAATTTCCGGCTCTACGGCCTTCAACGCATCGGCATAGTCGCGCTTCTTCTTAACAATATCCGCTACCCAATCTTCATTGGTTTCAGCGCCGGGAAACTCTTTGATAAAGGTTTTCCGTGGCATGCCGGCGGTGCGCACGCACAAGTACATGATGGCGCGCTCTTCGGCACGCACGCGATCCAACATGCCGCGCACGCGCGCATACAGAGGATCGAACTGACGTGGGGGCAATTTGAAGAATTTGAAAATCTCGCCCACTTCATCCACTAGCTTGTCTGTGGACTTGTGATTGCGGCCGTTTTTCGCCACGGATTTTTCGTACTTGGCTAAGGCTTCGCGCAGGGCATCGAAACGCTGGCGCGCTTCTTCTGGGTCTACGCCGCCTTCGTTGCTATCTTCATCATCGGAAGAATCGCTATCGTCGTCATCGTCGTCATCGTCGTCATTGCTTTCGGCGGCAGCGGCAGCGGCGTCTTCGCGGCGCTGGGCTTGCTCGGCGGCGGTGGGCACTTCGTCGGCGGGGTCTAACCAGCCGGCGATCACGTCCACCATGCGGCGCTCTTCTTTGGCGATCAGGTCGTATTCGTTAATCACTTGCTCTACCGCACCGGGCCAGCAGGCCAACGAGTGCATCAGCTCGCGAATACCTTCTTCGATACGCTTGGCAATGGCGATTTCGCCTTCGCGCGTGAGCAGCTCAACGGTACCCATTTCGCGCATGTACATGCGCACGGGGTCGGTGGTGCGACCGGCTTCTGTCTCTACGGCGGCCAAGGCTGCGGCGGCTTCGGCGGCGGCAATTTCATCGGCCGAGCTATCGCCGTCGGTCATCAACAGGGTATCGGCATCGGGTGCGGTTTCGAACACCTTGATACCCATGTCGTTGATCATCTGAATGATGTCTTCAACCTGATCTGGATCGGAAATATCCTCGGGTAAGTGGTCATTCACTTCGGAATAGGTGAGGTAACCCTGTTCCTTACCGCGAGCAATCAGCTCTTTAATTCGCGATTGCTGCTGTTTGCCAATATCAACCATTCTAAACCCTGTGTATTACCAGATGAGGTGGGGGGAACGCAAAGCCGCGCATTATAACGCTATATGGGGATCAGGAGCCAGAATCCAAGCTCATTCTTCGCGCTAGATTCAGGCTTTTTTCGCTAACAAAAGGCGTAATTGCTCACGTTCTTCGGCACTGAGGCTTTTTAAGCCCTGCAATTTCGCCTTCTCGATCAAGGGCAAATCTGCCTGCAATTGCAGCCGACGCCGCAGCTCTTTAAAAATATCCGCCAGCTCCTGGCCGCGCAGCTCAGCATTTTGATCGTTGGCCGCAACACTGGTAAACAAGTGCATGCCCGCCAACTGGCCCATTTTCACCTCGGCCTCGTGGCCGTGGGCGCCGCGCCAATGGCCCAACACCTGGCCAATGCTGACCACCGGCCGGGCCGCCAAATAGCTCACCAACTCGCGCAAAAGCGGTAAATCCGGATCTTCCAGCCCGGCCAGCTGCGCCAGTTCGCGCTCGGCTTCAGCAACCAGCTCAGTGTGGTAGAGCAACAGCGCGGTAGCCAATTTTGCCGGGGTAAAACCGATACTTTTCGACGAGCGCGCAAATAACTGCGGCTGACGGGGCAGCGACGCCTCGGCGCCATCCCAGTGCTCGTAGCCATCGGGCGGATAATGATCGTCCGCCGCTTGCTGGGCCCAAACCTCTTCGTAACCTAGGTCGTGATAGTTAGGGTCTTCTTGGTCAATGGCGGCCGGCACGGCGTCGCTATCGCTATCGACAGAACCCGCAGTCGTTGGCCGGTTTCCTGGCGACTGTGTGGGTCTAGGCTCAGGCCGAGGCGCTGGCTCGGGTGGCTGCTCGGCCAGCTCGAGTAAGGTCTCCTTATCGAGCCCGGTGCGCTTGGCTAACTGCTGAAACATCAGCTCGCGATAGACACCCTTGGGCAGCTGATAAATCAACGGCGCCGCCAGCTTACTTAGCCGGGCGCGGTGCTCCATGCGTTTTAAATCGAGGCCATCGGATACCGCGTCAAACAAATAGTCTTCCAGCGGAATGGCGCGGTCGCGGATCAAGCCTTCGAATTTCTCCGGGCCGATTTGGCGCACCAAGGTATCTGGGTCTTCGCCGTCGGGCAGGAACAAAAACCGCACCTGCCAGCCGTCTTGCATCACCGGCAAAGACACTTCTAATGCCCGGCGTGCGGCGCGCCGGCCTGCCTCATCGCCGTCGAAGCAAAACACCACTTCGCTGGTGTATTTAAAGGCTAAACGCAAATGCTCTTCGCCGCTCGCCGTACCCAAGGTGGCAACGCCATAGCGCAGGCCAAACTGGGCCAAGGCCACCACGTCCATATAGCCTTCAACTACCAACAGCCGAGGTATTTCCTTGTAGGCTTGGCGCGCTTCGTACAAGCCGTACAGCTCTTTACCCTTGTGAAAAACCGGCGTCTCGGGCGAGTTTAAATATTTGGGTTTGGCGTTATCGAGCACCCGACCACCGAAGCCAATAACGCGGCCGCGCAAATCGCGAATGGGGAACATGACGCGCTCGCGAAAGCGGTCGTACAATTTCTTTTCCTGCTCGTGCGCGATCAACATGCCGGCCTCGATCAAGAGCTTTTTATCCTCTTCCGTTTCACCCAGGGCTTTAAGCAGGTTATCCCAGCCGGGCGGCGCAAAGCCAATACCGAAATTTTTCGCTACCTCGCCGGTTAGACCACGGGTTTTCAGGTAGTTGACCACTTGCTGCCGGTTCTTGTGCTCGCGCAGCTGGGTTTGGAAGTGCTCGCTGGACTTCTCCAGCAAGGTGTACAGGCTCTTGCGCACTTCGGCTTTTTTGACTTGCTCGGGGCTGCGCTGCTCGCGCGGCACTTCCAAACCCGCCAAATGCGCCAAGGACTCCACTGCTTGGGGAAAGTCCAGGCGCTCGTAATCCATGATAAAACCCACGGCATTGCCGCTGGCACCACAACCGAAGCAGTAGAAAAACTGTTTGTCTTGGCTAACGGTAAAAGACGGGGTTTTTTCGTCGTGGAAGGGGCAACAGGCGCTGTAGTTTTTGCCGGTTTTTTTCAGCTTAACGCGGCTATCCACAAGACTGACGATGTCGATGCGATCGAGCAGGTCATCAACGAAGTCTGGGGGATTAAACCAGCCATAACCGTCTGAGCACCAGAGAGTGTTTAGGAGTGAGCCGGAAGTGTAACGGGGTGAGACGCCAGGGACAATCGAACTGTTGCGCTTAACCCAGCTTGGCTTTGAGCAGCTTGCTGACATCGCCCATGTCGGCGCGGCCAGCGGCCTGCGGCTTGATCAGCGCCATGGCTTTACCCATATCGCGCATAGATTCGGCGCCGCTATCGGCAATCGCTTTAGTGACCATGGCATCCAACTCTTCCGCGCTCAACTGGGTGGGCAGAAAATCTTGAATAACCAGCATTTCGGCTTTTTCCACATCGGCCAAATCGGCGCGGCCGGCGGCCTCAAACTGGCTAATGGAGTCGCGACGCTGCTTGAGCATCTTATCCATCACCGCTAGGGCGCGGTCATCATCTACTTCGATGCGCTCATCAACTTCGATACGCTTAAATTCCGCCAGTATGAGGCGAATAGCGGCAAGACGCTCTTTTTCACGGGCGCGCATGGCGTCCTTCATAGCATCGCTGATTCGAGTTCTGAGTTCAGTAGACATGGCTAACACCTAACGTGGTAACAAACCTAAGTTAACTACCTGTGGAAGAGCAAGAAAGCACAATTTAACAGACTAGAAACGACTAACGGCCGGAGCTTGGAATTCCGGCCGCGCAGTCAGATCTGAGCAATAGCTTTAGGCAGCTAACTCAGTACATCCGCTGAAATTTACGGTTTTCGCGAGACATCTTCTTGGCGTGACGCTTAACAGCGGCAGCAGCTTCGCGCTTACGTACAGTGGTGGGCTTCTCGTAAAACTCACGACGACGAACTTCGGCCAAAATGCCGGCTTTTTCACATGAACGCTTGAAACGACGCAATGCTACGTCAAAGGGCTCGTTTTCTTTCAACTTTACTGAAGGCATTTCATTACCTGACTGTTTTAAATTCTCTACCCAAACTGCATCTTACAGACGGGTTTCCAAGGGGCGCAGATTCTATACAGTTCACTGACTAACATCAAGCCTCGGATGTGCGTCAATTTCGACCTACAACAATAGCGGACTAAAATGAGGACTATGCTGGTATCTGACCGGCGGCGACTTTATCATGCCGCTCCAACCTACTACATCATTTTTTTTAGCCCATGCGTGTACTTGGCATAGAAACATCCTGCGACGAAACCGGCATCGCCCTTTACGACACAGATAAAGGCCTGCTGGCCGACGCTCTGTATAGCCAAATCGCCGTGCACAGCGAATACGGCGGCGTAGTGCCGGAGCTGGCCTCGCGCGACCACGTGCGCAAGACCCTACCGCTGATAGAGGAAGTGCTGAACAAAGCCGGGCTGGCGAAAACAGACCTAGATGCCATCGCCTACACCTCCGGCCCCGGCTTAATAGGCGCGTTAATGGTGGGCGC
Organism: Simiduia curdlanivorans; assembly: GCF_030409605.1. Taxonomy (NCBI): domain Bacteria; kingdom Pseudomonadati; phylum Pseudomonadota; class Gammaproteobacteria; order Cellvibrionales; family Cellvibrionaceae; genus Simiduia; species Simiduia curdlanivorans. The sequence goes on along the minus strand of NZ_JAUFQG010000005.1, from coordinate 1,086 downwards.
CGCCGTGGGCCGATCCATGGCCTACGCCCTGGGCATACCCGCCGTGGGCGTGCACCACATGGAGGGTCATTTACTGGCGCCCATGCTGGAAGACAATCCTCCGGCCTTTCCCTTCGTGGCACTGCTGGTTTCCGGCGGCCATACTCAGCTGGTAAAAGTAGAAGGTATTGGCCGCTATGAATTGCTGGGCGAATCGCTCGACGATGCCGCCGGCGAAGCCTTCGACAAGGCCGCCAAGATGATGGATCTAGATTACCCCGGCGGCCCGCATATTGCGCGTATTGCCGAGCGCGGCACTAAAGGCCGATTCACTTTCCCGCGCCCGATGACCGACAGACCGGGTTTAGATTTCAGCTTTAGCGGGTTGAAGACCTTTACCCTCAATACCGTGACAGAACACGCCGAAGCCAATGGCTTACCAAGCGATCAAACCTGCGCCGATATCGCCTTGGCATTTCAGGAGGCCGTGGTGGCAACCCTGGTGATTAAATGCCGGCGCGCGCTAAAGCAAACTGGCTACAAACGCCTGGTCATTGCCGGCGGCGTGTCGGCCAACAAATCCCTGCGCGAGCAACTCGAAGCGCAGCTGGCCAAAATCAACGCCTCCGTCTTCTATGCGCGCAAAGAGTTTTGCACCGACAACGGCGCCATGATTGCCTACGCCGGCGCTCAGCGTTTATTGGCCGGCGAAACCGCAGACCTCGCTATCAACGTGACGCCGCGCTGGCCAATGGATAGCCTCAAGCCAATCCCTAACCAAAACGCGGCCAAGCACCATGAGTGATCGCATCTTCATCGAAGGCCTTTGGGTTGAAACGGTAATAGGCGTGTACGACTGGGAGCGCAGCATTAAGCAGCGCTTATTCTTCGATCTCGTTTTGGCTACGGATATCCGCCCGGCCGCTGCCGCTGACGACATCGACAAGACCTTAAACTATAAAACCTTGAGCGACCGGGTGATTGAATTCAGCGAATCCAAATCCCATCAGCTGATTGAGACCTTGGCCGAGCAAGTGGCCGAATTAATTCAGACAGAGTTTAAGGTTAGCTGGCTGTCACTTAAGCTTTCCAAGCCCGGCGCGCTGC
>NZ_JAUFQG010000004.1:2152500-2400000 GCF_030409605.1 Simiduia curdlanivorans | reverse complement strand
GGCGGCCATCGTTGGTGGTGGCAACAACCACGCCAGCACTAGCGGTGGGCTCGGAAACCACCTCGCTCGATAACACCGTGCGCCACAGCTCACTGCCATCTTGCTTACTTAGTGCAATGATTTCGCCTTTGTAGCTGCCGAGCAACAAGGCTCGTGCCGACAAACCCACGCCGGCACTGATGGCCTGATCCAACTCGACCGACCACTGTTCCTTACCCTTGTTTTTATCGAAGGCAAACACTTCGCCCTCAACATCAACGGCATAAATCGTATCGCCTTCGATGGCCGGCACAAAACGCGAGTAGCGCTCATCCTGACCTGCGCCCACAGACACAGACCAAAGCTCTTGCAATTTCACCTTAGGCGCAAAGTCTTCCAGCTCTTTTGGCTCGATATCAATTTCATCTGTCGACGAACAAGCGCCCAGAAATAAAACGGCAAATAGAGCCAGTAAACGATTCATTAGACGTCCTTCTTATCGGCAGCTTTCGGCTGCACGCTATTTAATTTCATCCGTAGCTGGCCGGCGCGAGCCATGTCTTTCGCATCAACGCTGGCAATGGCAGCAGTATAAGCCTCGGCGGCCTTATCCAGCTTACTTTCAGCTGCAAACACATCGCCGCGCACTTCCGCATATAAAGATGCAAACGAGGCTTCCTCTTGAACAGAAATAACGCTCAAGGCATCGGCAAATTTTGCTTGGGCCGCTAAAACACGCGCCAAGCGCAAGCGCGCTAGCAATTCGACATTGAGCTCAGACGCCTGATCAAGCGCCCAGCGCAACTCGGCTTCTGCCTTGCTCAAATCATTCGCCTCAACAGCTTGTTTGGCCAACAACATAGCGGCCTGCACACCATAAAGTGTGTCCGCATGATTATCTTTTAAACCTTGGGCCAAATGGTTAATGGTTGCCTTATCGGTTTCCGATACGGCTTCTTGGCCAGCCATCAGCTCGGTAATTTGCTCGTATTGCGCAGAGGCTTCCTCAGCACCGGCTTGGCGCCCATCCTTCCATGCGCCGAAGCCCATATAGCCACCAACACCAATAATCACGGCAACAATTAATGACTTACCGTTTTCAGCCCACCAACGCTTGAGGGCTTCTACTTGTTCTTCTTCAGTTAAATGCGCAGACACTGTTTCAATCTCCAGACAGTTTTATTTTGTGTAAGTTTCTGTTTCAGAAATTACAAAGTTTTCAAAGCGGCAGCAATTTCGTCGCTAGCCAATGTTTGTTGTTCAGCATCTAAACGAAGATGCTTCAGGGTAACCTTCCCAGCCGCAACCTCATCTTCACCGAGAATCAGGGCGACTTGGGCACCGCTCTTATCGGCTTTTTTCATTTGGCTCTTAAAGCTACCGCCACCGCAATGACATTGAATAGACAGATAGGGTAGCGCGTCACGCAATCGCTCGGCCATCGCCAAGGCGGGCGCAACAACATCGCCAACGGCGACAATATACACGTCTGGCAGCTGCGTGGCAGCCTCTGGTACGCAATCTAGCGCCTGCAACAACAATACTAGGCGCTCAATACCCATGGCAAAACCCACCGCCGGTGTTGCACGACCGCCGAGCTGCTCCACCAAACCATCGTAACGCCCGCCGGCACACACGGTACCTTGCGCGCCTAACTTATCGGTCACCCACTCAAATACAGTCTTGGTGTAGTAATCCAAGCCACGCACTAAGCGCTCATTCACTTCATATTTGATGCCCGCGGCATCGAGCAGCGCCTTCAAAGTTGAAAAATGCTGCCGAGACTCCTCATCTAAATATTCAGACAGCCGCGGGGCATTCACCAAGAGTGCTTGGGTTTTCTGATCTTTGCTGTCGAGTACGCGCAGCGGATTAGAGCTCAGACGACGCAAGCTATCCTCATCCAGCTCGGACTTATGCGCCTCCAAAAAAGCCACCAGCGCGTCGCGGTATTGAGCGCGCGATTCGGGTACACCTAAACTATTGATCTGTAGTGTGACCGCGTCACTGACACCAAGTTCACGCCATAGGCGCGCGGTCAATATCAAAAGTTCGGCGTCCACATCGGGCGTAGCCATGCCGAAGGCCTCCACGCCAATTTGATGAAACTGACGCAAACGACCTTTCTGTGGCTTTTCATAGCGAAACATAGGCCCGGTATACCAAAGCTTTTGCACTTGGTTGTAGAGCAAGCCGTGTTCTTCACAGGCGCGAACACAACAGGCCGTGCCTTCGGGACGAAGCGTCACGCTTTCATCATTGCGATCCAGAAAGGTATACATTTCCTTTTCAACAATATCGGTCACTTCGCCAATAGAGCGCTTAAACAGCTCTGTTTGTTCCAGCACCGGAAAGCGAATTTCTTGATAGTGATAGCGGCGCAATAGATCCGCGACTGTCGATTCCAAGTATTGCCAAGTGCCTGCATCTTGCGGCAACAAGTCGTTCATGCCACGTATGGCTTGAATTTTTTTCACGATAATATCCACATACTGAACAGGCGCAACAGACCTTCCTAGGCCTTCGCGATGATTGATTCTTCCAATTTAGCTTTTGCCGCGGCCTTGGTGCGAATGAGTGATTCGAGCTCATCCACCAAATTTTCCGCTTTCAATTTAGTGTTGGGCAAGCCATCGATATAAACCAAGTTATTCGGCGTGCCGCCGGCTAAACCAATATCGGCTTCTTTCGCCTCCCCCGGGCCATTGACGACGCAACCTATGACGGCCACATCCATCGGCACGGTAATATCTTCGAGCCGCATCTCCAACTCATTCATGGTCTTAATGACATCAAAATTTTGACGTGAACAGCTGGGGCAGGCAATAAAATTAATACCCTTAGCGCGCAGCTTCAGGCTTTTTAACATATCCCAGCCGACTTTAATTTCTTCAACGGGATCTGCCGCAAGCGACACGCGAATGGTATCGCCAATGCCGTCCATTAACAGCAAGCCAAGGCCGATTGAAGACTTAACTGTGCCACCACGTAAACCGCCCGCCTCGGTAATACCTAAGTGCAGGGGCTGCTCAATCAAGGTGGCCAATTTTCGATAGGCCGCAACGGCCATAAATACGTCGGATGCCTTAACGCTAACCTTAAAATTTTGAAAATCGAATTTATCTAAATACTCTACGTGGCGCAGCGCTGACTCAACCAGGGCATCGGGTGTTGGTTCGCCGTATTTTTTCTGTAAATCTTTTTCCAACGAGCCAGCATTAACACCAATGCGAATCGGGATGTTTAAATCTTTAGCCTTGCTGATGACCGCTTCGATACGCTTTTCGCGGCCAATATTACCCGGGTTAATACGCAGGCAATCTACGCCTAAATCGGCGACGCGCAGCGCGATACGATAATCAAAATGAATGTCGGCAACTAAGGGCACCGGCGACTGCTTGCGAATCAAGCCAAAGGCTTCGGCGGCTTCCATACTGGGCACGGATACGCGCACAATATCGGCGCCGGCATTGGCCAGACGAACGATCTGGCCAACCGTTGCGGCAACATCGGTGGTTTCAGTATTGGTCATACTTTGCACGGAAATTGGCGCATCGCCACCCACGGGCACATTACCCACCATAATTTGGCGCGACTTTCTACGTTTGATGGGTGACTCAAAATGCATGATTACATCTCACAATCTATCAAGGTTGATCTACGGTAAACCTAAGGGCGCGATTACTATTGCGCGGATTAGAGTCAACTTTTTTGCCGTTTATAAACACTTCGGCAGCACGGGCATTGCCGAGCATGATATTAAAAGGCGCCTTGCCTTGAAGCACTACTTCATCGCCGGCATCCTTTAACTCAGTCGCTAGTACATCGCCCTTGGCATCGCTCACTTCGAGCCAACACTCTTCGTTAAAAACGATAGTCAGGGTATCAAAAACTGGCGCGACATTAGTCGGTGTCGAGGCCGCGGGTGCTTCCACCGCGGCGCTCGCACTCTGCGTCTCGGCAACCGGGACAGGCATGCCATCTGCAGATCGCTCACTGCTCTCAGCCACTGTGTCAACTTGCGTGGCGACTATATCGCCTTGCTCGCCCGCAGGGGCTTCAGCGTTTACATCTAGAGCAGGCGTTAGCGCTGCACTTGGCTGCGCATCCATCTCGACATCAAGGCTTGAAAAGTAAAAAAAACCAGCCAATACCACGAGAACCAAAACCGCCAACGCAGCCATAACAACCGGTTTCATCGACGGCTTATCATACAGCCCCAAACCTAAACGTTTCGCCTCACGCGGCGCAACCAGTAAGCCTACTTCGGCGGTTGCAGCCACATAGTTTTCATAGCGCACAATCGCCTGCGCTTCATCTAAATCGAGTATTCGGCAATAGGCCTTTATGTAGCCCCGAATAAAGGTTTCGCCCTGAAATTCCTCAAAGGCATCGGCTTCTAACGCGACCAATTTCACACGGCTCATGCGCAGTTGATCGGCAGCGGCTCGCACATCCAAGCCCTTCGCCTCTCTCGCCTGCTTAAGCATGGCTCCTGGCGTCAAAATTGTATCGGCGTCGGCGTTTGCCACCTCAACCTTCTCATCTTCTTCTGTCATCTGCTTGGCCGTTTTAGTTTCATTATTATTGTAATCCCCACCTCAGGCGGTGAACTATTGACGTCCTTGACTCTTTTTGTAGTCCAAATACTCGGGCGAATAAGGGAACATATTCTTGAGGCTCATCACTTGGCTGGCCTCCTTATCCTTATTGCCAAAAATTTGTTCAATACGGATACTCAACCATAAGCTGCGCGCCGTCGGGCGGCTTAATTTCTCGAATTTATCTAAGGATTTTTTACATTCAGCGTAATCTTCTACATCGAAGTAATAGCCGGCCAACTCTAAATGCGCAGGCGCTAAACCTTTATCCAACATCACAGACTGTTTGAAAGCCGCGAGTGCGCGATCTTGCTTGCCCAGTTTCATAGCGGCAATACCAACGCCATAAAGTGCCACGGCACGTCGATCGTAACCTAGATCGTCACTGGCCTTTTCGTATTGTTCATAGGCCTCTTTGAAACGTTCTTTGCCAAATAAGAAAGTTGCATAATTCAGACGCGCCGAAGTGAAATTACTATCCTCGCGCAGTGCCTTTTTAAACGATTCTTCAGCCAGTTTTGGCTCACCCTCTAACTGATAGAGCAGGCCGCGTCCGTTCAACATACCCGGGTCGTTAGGCGCAATATCTGCAGCCTTGGTTAAATGAAAGCGGGCGGAGTCTAAATTGTTTTCACGAATATACCCAAGCCCCAGCTGTACGTGAGTGGCAAGCGCCTTTTCAGGGTTCACCTTGGCTACGTCTTTTTCCATGGTCGTAACGCAGCCGCTCAATATGATAAGCAAGCCACATAAAACACCTGTTTTTACAAGAGACATAGTCACCCCAGTTTTTAGCCAATAATACGCACAGCGTCTTCTTGCTGTTGCGCTAAATGTTTATTGCGATAGCGCTCGGCACGCCGGGTTAAATCGTTAATATTTCCCGCCAACTGACCACAGGCCGCATCGATATCATCACCGCGCGTGGTGCGAACCGTGGTTACAAAACCCGCATCAATTAAGATGTTTTGGAAGCGCCTTAAACTGTTATTACTGACGCGTTTGTAATCCGATTGAGCAAAGGGATTAAACGGAATCAAATTGATTTTGACCGGTACATCCTTGAGAAGTTCAGCCAACTCGTGAGCGTGCTCAGGGCGATCGTTAACGTGATCCATCAAGGTATATTCGATGGTGATTTTACGGTGGGTATCCGGCAAACCGTCGATATAGCGCTTGGCCGAAGCCAACAACATCGCAATGGGATACTTCTTATTGATAGGCACCAATTCATTGCGCAGGGCATCGTTGGGTGCATGCAGGGAAATGGCCAAGCAAGCATCTGTGTGCTCGCCCAAACGATCTAGCGCTGGCACAACACCACTGGTGCTCAAGGTCACACGGCGCTTAGAAATACCGTAGCAGTTGTCGTGCATCATCAGGTGCATCGAATCGACCACATTATCGAAATTAAGCAGCGGCTCGCCCATGCCCATCAGCACGACATTGGTGATTCTGCGCGGCCCGCCAACTTGCAGCTGCCCAAATGACTGGGCGGCAATCCACACCTGGCCGATAATTTCGGCGGCGGTGAGATCGCGGTTAAAGCCCTGCTTACCGGTGGCGCAAAAGCTGCAATCGAGGGAGCAACCCACCTGCGATGACACACATAAAGTGCCGCGCTCACCGTCTGGAATGAAGACGGTTTCAATAACACTCCCGCCCTCAACTCTGATCAAAAATTTACGGGTGCCATCAACTGAATCCAGTTGCTGCTCGACCGTGGGAAAGCGAATCTCCGCCACTTGCGTGAGCTTGTGCCGGAGATCTTTGCTGATATTGCTCATTTGTTCAAAATCAACAACACCGAGCTGGTGAACCCATTTCAAAACTTGTTGAGCACGGAAGCGCTTCTCGCCAATGGACTCAAAAAACGCTTCCATTTTCGATTGCGTAAGCCCCAGCAAATTCGTTTTCGCGGGGTTTGTGCTTACTTCCTGAACATCACTCATGGGGTTCACCTGATAAAATTAGCGCGAGCTAATTTCAGTTGCGGCGAAAAAGTACGCGATTTCGCGGTTGGCTGAGGCAACAGCATCAGAACCGTGAACAGCGTTAGCATCAATGCTGGTAGCGAAGTCAGCACGGATAGTGCCAGCAGCCGCTTCTTTTGGATTAGTAGCGCCCATCAGGTCGCGGTTTGCCAGAACAGCGTTCTCGCCTTCCAATACCTGAACCATAACGGGACCAGACGTCATAAAGGCCACTAGGTCGGCGAAAAAACCGCGCTCGCTGTGCTCAGCGTAGAAACCTTCGGCTTCAGCTTTAGACAGGTGCTTCATCTTAGCGGCAACCACCTTCAAACCGGCTTTTTCAAAACGGCTGTAAATTTCGCCAATAACATTTTTGGCAACAGCATCAGGCTTGATGATAGATAGGGTACGTTCAACGGCCATTTAACTCTCCGAGCTCACTTCAGTTAATAAAATCATGGTCAGCGCCCACAAAAACCTGAGCGCAGAATGGTAAGTGCAAAGCCCCAATTGGCATTTGGGGTTTCCAATGCATAAAACCCGCGAATTATACGCGGGTTTCTAGGACTTTTGTACGCGCAAGCCCGCAGAATGAGGACATTTTAACGGACAATAGCCATATATTAGCCTTTTGCGGCCTCGGCGATAGCGCGAACCCGCCCCACCATAGCCCGCAGGCCATTGCCCCGAGTGGGACTCAAGTGGCGCTCGAGATCGAGCTTGGCAAAGTAGGCGTCAATATCGAAGCCTAATATCTCGGCACTGGTGCGCCCCTGATAGGCCGCCAGCACCAGCGCTAACAAGCCACGCACGATCACTGCGTCGCTATCGACAGTAAAAAACAGCCGATCCTGCTCGCGTCTCGGCTCTATCCAAACATTGCTTTGGCAGCCTTTTACCAGCCGCTCTGGCGTATGCAGCGCCGCATCCATGGGGCTAAGGGCACGACCTAAGTCGATAATGTATTTGTATCGCTCTTCCCAATCGTCGAAAAAAGCGATGTCTTCAAGAATATCTTCGGTAGAGGGCAAGCTCATGACAATCCAATTTCTCAATGTATGACAGGGTAAAAACAGAATCGGGCAAACGCCACCGCTAGAAAAACAAACCCGCTTCTAACTGAGCCTCTTCGCTCATCATATGCCTTGCCCACGGCGGGTCGAACACTAGATCTACCACCACAGACTTAACGTGCGGCACCTTGCCGACGCGATATTCCACATCGCCCACCAGCACCGGCCCCATACCGCAGCCGGGCGCGGTTAAGGTCATTTGAATGGTGACTAGGCCGGTATCTTTGTTCACTGAAACACTGTAAATCAGGCCCAGAGACACTAAGTTAATCGGTATTTCTGGGTCGTAAATGGTTTCCAACGCCGCCCAAACTTGAGCCTCACTGACCAGGCCCGAGCCATCATCAACAAAATTGAGCTTTTCCGGCTCGGCGCCAATAGCGTCGGCATCGGTGCCGTCTATACGCAGCATATTGCCCTGCCAAGTGACGGTGTAATTACCGCCCAGGCTTTGTCGAATATTGACAAACTCGCCCTCGGGAATCACCACGGGCATACCGGCCGGCACCCTGCGAGCGGGGCAGGCCCGACGCGTCACCACCATATTCTGTTGCATCTAGCCGGCCTCAGTTAACAGAGAAACTTTCGCCGCAACCGCACTCGGCCACTACGTTGGGGTTGTTGTACTTGATCACGCGATTGACGCCCTCGAGGGCGAGATCTATTTCTGTGCCGCGAATTAACGGCGCCGCATCGGCGGAAATAGCCAGCGTAACCAGGTCGGATACCTTAATAAGGGTATCGCCGGCCTCGCTTTCAGCAACGGCATCCAGCACATAGGCGTAGCCAGTACAGCCGCTGGTTTTCACGCTTAAGCGAATCAGTTTGGCTTGCGCCGCAAACAATTTTTTGGCGAAGTGCTGCTCCGCTTTCGCGGTGACAGACACGAGCGCAGCACTGGGATCAAAGGTAGACACAACTGATGACAAAGTAGACACCTCAAGCCAACATGAATTTAACTTTATCGAGCGCGGTAAACAGCGCATCGATTTCGCTCGTACGAGTATAAATAGAAAAAGACGCTCTAGCGGTACCAGGCACCGCCAACCGGCGCATCAAAGGCTCGGCACAATGGTGGCCAGTGCGAATAGCAATGCCCTGCCGATCCAGTAAAAAGCCGATATCAGCCGGGTGACCGCCGTCCATCAAAAAACTTAACACGCCAGATTTTTCAGGCGCCTGACCGACAATGCGCAAGCCCTCAAAATCGATAGCTAAGGCAGTGGCGTGCGCCATTAACGCGCGCTCGTGCTGCTGCAAACCGAGCAAATCTAATTTAGAAAACCAATCAATCGCGGCTCCCAAACCAATCACGCCGGCAATATTCGGTGTACCGGCTTCCAAACGATAGGGCAAGGTATTCCAGCTGGCGCTTTGATAGGTCACCTCGCTGATCATCTCACCGCCGGTTTGCCACACTGGCCACTCGGCCAATAGCGACTCGCGCCCCCACAAAACACCAACGCCCGTAGGGCCAAACATTTTATGGCCGGAAAAGGCATAAAAATCACAGCCGATAGCCTGCACATCAACACCGCCGTGAGCGATACCCTGCGCGCCATCGATCAACACCAGCGCGCCAACAGACTTTGCTTTTGCGGTCATGGCCACAATAGGGTTCACAGTGCCCAATGAATTCGACACATGGGGAAAAGCCACCAAGCGGGTCTTATTAGTGAGCAACTGCTCGAATGCCGTTTGGTCTAACTCGCCGCTGTCAAAAATAGGCGCCACTTTTAAGGCGGCACCGCTGCTTAAACAGGCCTGCTGCCAAGTAACAATATTGGCGTGGTGCTCCATCTCGGTGACCACTACCTCATCGCCCGGCTGCAATTGCTTGGCAAGGCCGTGGGCGACAATATTAATCGCCTCGGTGGTGCCGCTGGTCCAAATCACTTCCTGACGCGCGCGCGCGTTAATAAAACCAGCCACACAATCGCGCGCCGCCTCGTAGCGCGTCGTCGCTTCATCGGCAAGGCGGTGCGCGCCGCGGTGCACATTGCTGTTGTAATTAGAATAGTACTCCACCAGCGTATCGATAACACACTGCGGCTTTTGCGTGGTTGCCGCGTTATCTAAATACACCAGTGGGTTGCCATCTATTTCCCGCTTTAAAATAGGAAACTGGGCGCGAACACCTTCAACATCGAAACTCATTTCACGTCCATCCGCGCAAAGCGATCGCGCAATTGCGGCCGCAACCAATTGGCCAAGGCCTCATTCGGCATGTCGTCGACCAGCTCATTGATAAAACCGAAACTCAACATCACCTGCGCTTGCGCCCGGCTGATGCCACGGGTCTGCAAATAGTACAAAGCCTGCCTATCGATCTCGGCCACTGTTGCACCATGGGCGCAGCGCACATCGTCAGCGTAGATTTCAAGCTCGGGCTTGGTATTAATTTCCGCACCGTCAGACAATAATAAATTTCGATTGTTTAATTCCGCTAAGGTTTTTTGCGCGTCGCGATGAATATGAATGCGACCGTTAAAAACCGCTTTGGCCTTGTCTGCGACAATGCCACGCACGTTTTCTTCGGTGGTACCGTTGGGCTTGGCGTGTTCAATGGTGGTGTGTAAATCGAACAGTTCGCTGCCGTCTAGTAAGTAAATGGCATTCATTTTCGCCTGCGCAAACTCGCCGGCGTGGATAACATCCACATCCAAACGCGCCAGCTCGCCACCAAAGCCCACCAAGGTAGAATTTAGCGCGCTTTTATCGGCGAGGGAAAAATGACAACCGCCCACGTTCAATGCGCTGCCCGTTTGCAAGGCAAACCGATAGTGCTCGAGCGCGGCTGCCGCCTCAATCTGATACTCGGCAAAGTGGGTGCTAAAACTAGCGCCCGAACCCTCGGCTTGCTCGATCACGCTAACCTTCGAGCGCGCGCCAACACGCACCAAAACACGGCCATGGGCCTGAGCATTTTCGGTCACCCGATAAATAATACGCAGCGGTCGCTCGACCTGACAATCCGGTGCTATATCAATCACTAGGCCATCATTGGCTAGCACATCGTTGAGCAAACCAAACACATGGCGCTCGGGTTTGATGCCGCAAAAAAGCTGTTGCCCCATCACCGATGGCTGGGATAACAAGGTAATACTGACACCGGCAGGCAGCGTGGCGGGCAGCACTGGCTTACCGTCTTGCAGCAAGATATCGATGCTATCCAAGCCTTCGATCACCGGCAAAGCGTCAACCGCATCGGCGCTCACTTGGCTAAAATGTGACTTTTCCAAGGCGCGAACTGGCGTGTATTTCCAAGCCTCAACTTTGCGATTGGGCCAGCGCGCTTGCCGTAAGGTGGCGAGAGACGCTTGACGCTTGGGCGCCAACCAATCCTGCGGTGTTATGCCGGCCAATGTGGTTTCAAGCCAAGCATTCATTAGGCATTCACCTCGGCAACGGGATCTTTTGCAAGCCAGCTGTAACCTTGCGCCTCCAGCTCTTGCGCCAATTCTGGGCCGCCGCTTTTGACAATTTTGCCGTCCGACAAAACATGAACATAATCAGGCTTGATGTAATCGAGCAGGCGCTGGTAGTGGGTAACCACGATAAAACTGCGCTTTTCACTGCGCTGGCTATTGACGCCTTCGGCAACTACTTTAAGGGCATCGATATCTAAGCCAGAATCTGTTTCATCGAGAATACATAAGGTCGGCTCTAGCAAAATCATCTGCATGATTTCGTTGCGCTTTTTCTCGCCGCCGGAGAAACCCTCGTTAACGCCGCGCTTTAAAAACTCAACCGGCAGATTCACTTGCTTACAGGCCACGCGCGCCAATTTCAAAAACTCGGCCGAGCTCAGTGGCGCCTCGTCGCGCGCTTTACGCGCTGCATCCACAGAGGCTTTTAAAAATTCGAGGTTGCTAACACCGGGAATTTCCACCGGGTATTGAAACGCCAAAAACACACCGGCACGGGCCCGCTCTTCGGTTTCCATATCGAATAAGTTCTGGCCATTTAGCTCGGCACTGCCCTGCTCCACTTCGTAACCGGGGCGGCCCGAAAGCACGTAACCCAGGGTGCTCTTGCCAGCGCCGTTAGGGCCCATGATCGCGTGCACCTCGCCGGGTTTTATCTCTAGTTCCAGACCCTTAAGAATGGTTTTATCTTCAACGCGCGCATGTAAATTTTTAATCGAGAGCATAATATTTTCCTGAAATCCGACTTAACCCACTGAGCCTTCGAGGCTAATTTCTAACAGCTTGCCCGCTTCAACGGCAAACTCCATGGGCAGTTCTTTAAACACTTCCTTACAGAAACCATTGACGATCATGGAGACCGCCTTCTCTGCATCCAAGCCGCGCTGTTGACACAAAAACATCTGGTCATCGCTGACCTTAGAGGTTGTCGCTTCGTGCTCGACAATGGCGGACGGGTTGCGGCTCTCTACGTAGGGAAAGGTGTGTGCACCGCACTTATCGCCGATGAGTAAGGAATCACACTGAGTAAAATTGCGCGCGCCGTGGGCACCGGGGTTCATGCGCACCAGACCGCGGTAACTATTATTACTGCGGCCGGCGGAAATACCCTTGGAAATAATGGTAGAGCGGGTATTTTTACCGAGGTGAATCATTTTCGTGCCGGTATCGGCCTGCTGCTTGCCGCGTGTTAAGGCAACGGAATAAAACTCGCCAATACTGTCATCGCCTTTCAAAATACAGCTAGGGTATTTCCACGTCACCGCCGAACCGGTTTCCACCTGGGTCCAACTGATTTTGGCGCGATCGTGGCAGATGCCGCGCTTAGTCACAAAGTTATAAATACCGCCCTTGCCGTTTTCGTCACCGGGATACCAGTTTTGCACGGTAGAGTATTTTATTTCCGCATCGTCCATCGCCACCAATTCAACCACCGCCGCATGCAGTTGGTTTTCGTCGCGCTGCGGTGCGGTACAGCCCTCTAAGTAGCTCACATGGCTACCCTCATCGGCGATGATAAGCGTGCGCTCAAATTGACCGGTGTTCTGTTCGTTAATGCGGAAGTAAGTCGACAACTCCATCGGGCAGCGTGTGCCTTTGGGAATGTAAACAAAGGAGCCATCGGTAAACACGGCGCAATTTAGCGCAGCGAAATAATTATCTTTGGGCGGCACCACACTGCCTAAATATTTTTTTACCAGCTCCGGGTGACTTTGCACGGCTTCAGAGATGGGGCAGAAAATCACACCGGCTTCGGCCAGCTTCTCGCGAAAGGTGGTGACCACAGAAACCGAGTCGAATACGGCATCTACCGCAACACCAGCCAACATCTGTTGCTCGAGCAGCGGAATGCCTAACTTTTCATAGGTGCGCAACAGCTCGGGGTCGACCTCGTCCAGAGACTTAGGCCTGTCCTTCATGCTTTTCGGTGCCGAGTAATAGGAAATGGCTTGGTAGTTTATTTTGTCGTAAACCACATGCGCCCACTCGGGCTCTTCCATCTCTTGCCAGCTGCGGAAGGCTTTAAGCCGCCACTCGAGCATCCACTCGGGCTCGCCCTTCATGGCCGAGATACGATGAATAACGTCTTCATCCAAACCCGGGGCAAAAGTTTCCGATTCGATCGCCGACACGAAACCGGCTTCATACTCGCGCTTCAGTGCCTTGTCTATTTGCTCAGTCATACGGACCTTCTACATGCCAAGTGTTGCGCAAGGAATAGCTTGCGCATGAAATAAAATTTGTCGATCAATGCCAGCCATTAGCCGTGCACCGGCTGCAATGCGCCCACAACATCGACGATATGTGCCACGGCGCGCTGCACGTCCTCAGCCGTGGTAAATCGCCCGAGGGAAATGCGCACCGAACTGTGCGCCTGTGCATCGGACAAGCCCATGGCCTTCAATACGTAGGACGGCTCCATACTGGCGGAGGTGCAAGCGGAGCCCGAAGACACCGCGATATCGCGCAAGCTCAACAACAGGGTTTCACCATCCAATGCGCCGAAATTAACATTCAAGTGAATCGGGCTCAGCCATTCGGTTGAGCCATTGCGAGCAATGGCCGGCAAGGTCGAAATACCCTGCCACAACTGATCGCGCAAACGCGCCGTGCGCTCGGCATCAACTTGCTGCTGTTCGACACACAATCGCGCCGCTTCGCCAATACCCACCAGCTGATGGGTGGCCAAGGTACCAGAGCGCAAACCGCGCTCGTGACCGCCGCCGTGGATTTGCGGCTTAACTTGCTGCGCAATAGCGCGGCGCACATAAAGCGCTCCCACGCCCTTGGGGCCATAAAATTTGTGTGCCGATAAGCTCAGCAAATCAACCTGCAAAGCACTCACATCCAAGGCTATTTTGCCCGCCGATTGGGCGGCATCGACATGCATCAGCACATTGGCCGCGCGACAAAGGGCGCCCACTTCAGCCACGGGGTTGACCACGCCGGTTTCGTTATTAATGTGCATAACGCTCACCAACCGCGTATCGGGGCGCAGCGCCGCCTGCACCTGCTCGACACTGATGCGGCCATCTGTGCCGGGCATCAGGTAAGTGACGGCGACACCGCGCGCCTCTAACCATTTGGCCGGGTCAATCACCGCCTTGTGCTCAACCGCCGTGGTGATTAAATGACCTTGAAAATTCAGCGCTTCGAACACACCCTTTAGCGCTAAATTGTTCGATTCAGTCGCGCCGCTGGTCCACACCACTTCGCGCGGGTCGGCCCTTAATAGCTCAGCCACTTGGCGCCGCGCCAACTCAACCTGCTCCTCGGCTTGCCAACCGTAGATGTGCGAACGCGAGGCCGGGTTGGCAAACATGCCGTCCATGGTTAAACAGCGCGCCATAGCATCGGCCACGCGCGGGTCGACGGGGGTGGTGGCGGCGTAATCTAAATAGACCGGCAACTTCACTGGGGCGCAAGCTCCGATAAAACCAATGATTGGGCCTCGTTCTCAGCATCCTGCCGGGTGCAGACGGCGCGCACATCGTGGCGCTGCATCAAGGCCGACAGGCTAATAGAGTTCAAAAATTGGTGAATTTGCATACTCAGATCACTCCACAAATTGTGAGTGAGGCAGACTTTGCCGTTCTGGCAATTGCCACTGCCGCCGCAGTTGGTGGCATCGATAGACTCATTAACCGCGTCGATAATTTGCGCGACAAAAATATCATCGGCGTCGCGGCTCAAGCGGTAACCACCGCCTGGGCCCCTAACACTGGTAACCAACTCAGATTGACGCAATTTAGAGAAAAGTTGCTCTAAATAAGACAGCGAGATTTCCTGGCGCTTGGATATATCGGCTAGGCTCGTGGGGCCTTGTTGCATGTGCATGGCCAAATCCAACATGGCTGTCACCGCATAACGACCTTTAGTTGTCAGTCTCATAAGCGTGTTCCATCAGACAGTTATGCCTCACAGGCGATGGGAGCATTATAAATACCCCACTAATCTAGTCAAGTATTTAACCTACTAAAGCACTCAGGTATTAGTGCTTTTCCGGCCCATCGCCCTCTCCGCCCGCCTTTAGCGCCGCCACCTTGCGATCGGTGTGATAAATGTAGTTCTGGGTGGCGGTGAGAATGCCGCGCAGGATATTGAGCTCCATCTGGTCCAAGCGCGCTCTGTTAAAGAGCCGGCGCAGGCGTGTCATGGTCTGGCGCGGGTTGTCGTGGGTGATGAAATCCAGCCGCTCCAGGGTTTCTTGCAGGTGGGTATAGTAATGCTCTAGCTCGTTGCTGTTGGCCGGCGGCTGATCCCAGTCGTCAAAATGCGGCGCTTTGCCATCGCGCTGCTCCAACATCATCATGCGCAACTCGTAGCAGATGACCTGCACGGCAGTGGCGAGATTGAGCGAGCTATAGTCTTCATTGGCCGGAATGTGCAGGTGAAGATTACAAGCCTGCAGCTCCTCGTTGGTCAAACCGCGATCCTCGCGGCCAAACACGATAGCCACCTTGTGCTGGCGCGCCTCGGCTGCCACTTGACCGGCGGCCTCGCGCGGCGTTTTTATCGGCCAGGGAATACTGCGCCCGCGCGCGCTGGTACCTATCACTAAGCCACAGTCGCCAATGGCCTCGGCCAAGGTGGCCACCACTTGCGCACCATCCAATACGTCGGTGGCATTAGAGGCGCGCCAGGTCGCCTCGGCCGACGGATATTCGCGCGGCTCCACTAGCCACAGGTTACTTAGGCCCATATTTTTCATCGCCCGCGCGGCACCGCCAATGTTGCCAGAGGCCTTGGTATTAACCAGTACGATTCTGACCTGCTGAAACCAATCTTCTGTCTTGTCTGGCATGTGATTACCCACGGGCGCAAAAATGGCGCGCATTGTAGCAAAAGCCCACGCCAGCGCCCACCCAAATAGTGGCTATTTAACGCCCAGCCCCTATGCTAAGGAGCGAGTGTGCTGTTATAATCCGCGCCCCCAATTATCCCGTAGCCGCCAACACCGGCGCTACACAGCGGTAACTGCGCTCTTAGGCCTGCTCATACCTATTTGATGGTCGATGTTGTGACGGAAAAGTAGCCAATTTAGGCGCAAGGAGTGATGTTTGGTCACTCCAAATGAACGACGAGCAACGATAAGTGGCGACTTTTCTGCCACAACCCGTAGGGCTGAGGCCATTTATGCACTCAGCTTCGTTGTTCGGCCGCTCATGTAGGTAACTACACTTCGCACCCTCTGCCTTGCTGAGTACATAAATGACATTCAGCAGCGACTATTAAATAGGTATGAGCAGACCTCACAATTCAACTGCCCTGTCGGAGTCCCCATGGAACCCATGCTGACCATTGCTCTGCGCGCTGCGCGCAAGGCTGGAGAACTGATTGAACGCGCGCTAGAGCGTGTAGAATTTGTCGCTATTGAAACCAAAGGCCAAAATGACTTTGTCACCGAAGTCGACAGGGCAGCAGAGAAAGAGGTGATCTACCACCTGCGCAAAGCCTACCCAGATCACAATATGCGCGGCGAAGAGTCTGGCCTCAGCATCGGCAAGAGCGGCGACAGCGATTACGAATGGGTTATCGACCCGCTCGACGGCACCACCAACTTCATCAACGGCATCCCCCATTTCGCTATTTCCATTGCCTGCAAACGCAAAGGCGTTTTAGAGCACGCTCTGGTTTACGATCCCATGAAGCGCGAAGAATTCACTGCCAGTAAAGGCAAAGGCGCCATGCTCAATGGCCGTCGCATTCGGGTATCTTCACGTCGCGGCCTAGAAGGCGGTTTGATCGGAACCGGCATACCTTTTAATGGCTGGGCGCTCGAGCACATAGACCCCTACCTCGCTGCGGTAAAAGAAATTGCCGGCCAAACCGCGGGCATCCGCCGCCCAGGCGCCGCCTCGCTAGATCTCGCCTACGTTGCCGCTGGTCGCTACGACGGCTTCTGGGAAATGAATTTAAATGAGTGGGATATCGCCGCAGGTGTGCTGCTAATAAAAGAAGCCGGTGGCCTAATCTCCGACTTCAAAGGCGGCAACAGCTACATGGATACCGGCAATGTTGTGTGCGGCGGGCCAAAAGTGTTTAAGCCGCTGCTGCAAATTGTCGGCAACCACATGGGCCACATTGGCAAATAAAGCAGCGACATAAAAAAGGGATGCAGATGCATCCCTTTTTTATGTTTTTTATGTTTCTTCTTTGCGCTCTAGGGTGAGGCTATCAAGCGCTTAACGGACCAGGCGATTGAGCGTTAAGATCAGTGCGTTTATATCCACGGGTTTGGTCAGGTATTCAAAAAAGCCGGCCTTCCTGCCTCGCTCGATATCAAAACTCATGGCATTGGCAGACAGCGCAATAACCGGAATATCGGCCAATTGCGGATCGGCCTTTAACACCTCCAGCACTTCGTAGCCGTCCATGCCCGGCAAATTAATATCCAGAATAATAAAGTCGGGCAAAAAAGTCCGCGCTTTATACAAACCGAAAAAGGCCTCTTCGGCGACTTCCAATTGCAGCAAATCAAAGCGCTGGCAAAACTGGCGAATAACGCGAATATTGGATGGGTTATCTTCGATATATAACACCCGATGGGGCTTGGAAATATTCAGCTCGGCGCGCGCCAATGGCGTGTTGGTAACATTGAAGGGCACCGCATCTTGCTGGGTGGATTTTTTAAAGGTGAGCCAGAAGGTTGTGCCGTGGCCAACGCGGCTCTCGAAATCAATGGTGCCGCCCATCATTTCCATTAAGCGCCGAGTGATAACCAAGCCGACCCCGCTGCCTTCGATCTTTCCGCCCTCCGCGCCCAGCCGGTTAAACGGCTGGTACATCTCCTTGCGCTTCACCTCGGGAATGCCATAGCCCGAATCGCGCACGCCGATGCGCACGTTTTCTTCATCAGACATATAAAACACCACCTCAACCGAACCACCCATGCGATTATATTTAATCGCATTGCTCATCAGGTTGAGCAAAACTTGCTTTAGCCGAACACTATCGGCATGAATATAGGTGCCCGACCATTTGCGGAAATCGACGCTCATTTTAATGGCGCGACTGTCGGCCAAAGACTGCACCAACTGCACGCACTCGCGCACTACGCGCGCTGGCAACACCGGCTCCAAAGACAAGGTGAGCTTGCCCGATTCAATTTTAGCCAAATCCAACACGTCGTTAATCAGCTGCAGTAAATGGCTGCCGGCTTTGCGAATTTCGCGCACATTTTCTTGCTGCTCACTGGTTAAATTATTGTCGTAATCAAATAGCTGGGCGAAGCCCATGATGGCATTTAGCGGCGTGCGCAGCTCGTGGCTCATACTGGACAAGAATTCCGATTTAGCGCGATTGGCTCGCTCAGCCGCCTCCTTGGCTTGCATCACGCGCTCTTCGGCCTCCTTGATCAGAGTAATGTCCATATTACTGCCGGCCATACTCACCACTTCGCCGGCGGCATTTAACGATGCAGAGCCTCTGCCTTTAATCCAACGATAGCGGCCGTCCACGGCCTTCATGCGATATTCGATATCAAAGGGCACGCCCTGACTGATGTGCGTCGCTAAGGTGTCTTTAAAGCGCGACACGTCCTCCGGGTGCATGAGTTCATACCACAGCTGCAGGCGATTGCGCCCGCGGGTTAACACTTCATCGTGCTCTTCGTAACCCAGCTGCTGCCAACAGCGATTGGAAAAGTCGAGGGTTTTATCTTCGCGATTCCACTCCCAAATACCATCATTAGACGCTTCAATAATACGCTCGTGGCGCGCCTCGCTCTCGGTCAGGCGAGCGGCCGTTTCCTTGAGCTCGGTAATGTCGACGTTTACACCGGATAAAAAATGCACCTTGCCATCGGCGGCGCGGCGCGAGGAGCCCCGCGTTTGAGTCCAGGCATAATCGCCGTCCGCTTTTCGGATACGGTATTCAGCACTGTAAGGCGCACCGTGGATGACATGGCTTTGCACCGCAGCTTCAATTACTGCCACGTCGTCTGGATGAACAAAATTAAACATATCCGATGCACTGGTCATGCTGCTTCGAACCTCAGCATCGTAACCTAAGCCATCCCAGAAGCGCCCTTCCCAATAGAGCTGATTGGTATCTAGGTTCCACTCCCAAAAGCCACAACCGCTACCATGAAAAATACGGTTATAACGCTCCAGTTGCGCGCGCATCTCTTCCGGGGAGGCCTTAGTCAAATCCGCAAAACTCAGGGATAAATAGCCTAGCGTTTCTCTCGGGCTTTCACTGTCGCTCATAATCGCAATCCGCGCTGGCACAATTCAGATATGGCATAGTACACCAAATACAAAAATGGCGGCCGAAGCCGCCATTTAAATACCGTTAAGGGAGATCGTCTATCTCTGCCCCTTCCTTCACCGGTGGCATTAAATCCTCTTTGACGATATGCAAACTCAACAGCAAATTCGACGCCACATAGATGGATGAGTAAGTACCAATCACAATACCCACCAACAATGCCGCAGAGAAACCTTGCAATAACTCACCGCCATACATGTACAACACAATCAGTACGATTAAGGTTGTACCGGAGGTCATTAATGTACGGTCTAAGGTTTGCGTCAGCGACACGTTAACCACTTCCAGCGATTCCGTCTTACGCAACACAGGGAAGTTTTCCCGCACCCGGTCAAACACCACAATAGTATCGTTTAACGAGTAACCCACCACGGCCAACACCGCCGCCAACACCGATAGATCAAAACCTATCTTAAACAGCGAGAAAAAGCCCAAGGTAATGATCACGTCGTGCACCAAGGCCGCCACTGCCGCCACCGCAAACTTCCACTGGAAGCGCAGCGCCACATAGGCCATGACCACGACGAGCGCAAATAGCATACCAATGCCACCGCTATCGCGTAATTCTTCACCCACCTGCGGGCCGACAAACTCAACCCGGCGCAATTCGATGTTGCCACTCTCTTGAGACTTCAATTGCGCAACAACTTCATTACCTAAACTCTCGGTAAAGTCCTGCTGCATGCGAATCAGCACATCTTCATCGGAGCCAAAATTCACCACAATTACATTGCTGTAATTGGCGTCGGTTAAGGTGGTGCGAATCTGCTCTAGGTCGGCCTTGTGTTCGTAGCGCACTTCAATTTGCATACCGCCGGTAAAATCTAAACCGAACTGCAAACCGTTAACCGCCAGCGAACCAATAGAGCCAATCAGAAGTAAGGCGGAAAAAACGGTAGCGATAATGCGGCTACCCATAAAATTAATTGTTTTATTTGCAATGCTCATGGTCGCGCCCTCAAATCCACACTTTCTTCACGCTACGGCCGCCATAAATGGTATTGATCACTAAACGTGACACCATAATGGCCGTAAACATGGAGGTTAAAATACCCAAGCTCAGCGTTACCGCAAAGCCTTTAACGGGGCCGGTTCCAATCGCATAAAGAATCACTGCAACAATCAAGGTGGTGACGTTGGCATCGAGAATGGTGGTAAACGCCCGTTCATAACCGGCATTAATGGCCGACTGGGTCGGCAGGCCGTTGGCTATTTCCTCCTTTATTCGGGAGAAAATAAGCACGTTAGCATCCACCGCCATACCCACCGTCAACACGATACCGGCAATACCGGGCAGGGTTAAGGTGGCGCTTAACAGCGACATACACGCCGCCAAAAGCACCACGTTGGCCGCCAGCGCGATATTGGCTGCCAAACCAAACACCTTGTAGTAAAGCACCATAAAAATTAGTACAACGGCGAAGGCGATTTGAACAGAGGTCACACCCAAGCGAATATTTTCGGCACCCAGTGATGGGCCGATGGTACGCTCTTCAACAAAGTACATAGGCGCGGCCAAAGCACCGGAGCGCAATAGCAGGGCAAGTTCTGACGCCTCCGCCACATTGTCTAAACCAGTAATGCGAAATTGCACGCCCAAAGCACTTTGAATGGTGGCCAAACTGATAATTTCTTTTTCGACAATTTGACGCGGCGTGATAACTTCCTCGCCCGCTTCGTTAGTGGTGCGATCTAAACGGGTTTTGTACTCGATAAACAGTACGCCCATGCGACGGCCAACATTAGAGCGTGTAGCGCGGTGCATTTTAGTGCCGCCAATGCTATCGAGATTAATGTTTACCTGCGGCTGGTTGCTCTCTGGGTCAAAGCTACTTTGCGCACCGGATACGTGATCGCCGGCAATAATCAGCGCCCGCTCTAGGTCTGCGCCACCGGTGCGGCGTTGATCGGCTTCGCTTTTAAAATCGAAACGCTCTTTGTTAGTCACCAGCTCGCTCGGTTTCGCCTCTAAACGAAACTCCAAGTTGGCGGTTTTACCAATTACGCGCTTGGCCTCGGCGGTATCTTGTACGCCGGGCAGCTCTACCACAATGCGGTTGCGGCCTTGGCGCTGTACGATAGGTTCAGACACACCCAGCTCATTCACACGGTTGCGCAAGGTGGTTAAGTTTTGACTCACCGCGTAATTTTCAATTTCGCGAATTGCCGCTTCGCTAAAGGTAGCGGTAACGGTAAAGGTGCCGTCGCTGTTATCGGCCACATCGCGGGTTAGATCGGCAAAATCTTTGCGGAAAATATCAGACGCCGCATCGCGATCTTCAGCCGAGCGAAACACGGCCGTAATCACACCCTGCTCACTTAACTCAACCGACACATAGCGAATGCGCTCGTCGCGCAATTTGCCTTTAAATTCGGCAATGCTCGATTCCTGGCGTTTGGCAATGGCAGATTTAGTATCTACCTCCATCAAAAAGTGCACACCGCCGGATAAATCCAAACCTAATTTCATCGGCCCTGCACCCATGGACCTGAGCCAATCGGGCGTGGTGGGAGCCATGTTGAGTGCCACTACGTAGCTGTCACCCAAGGCGCGCTGAATAATGCGCTTGGCCGGCAATTGATCTTCAACCTTGGTTAACCGAATCAATGCCGCTTTCGCGCTTACGGTTTCACCGAAGTGCTCAATGCCTTCGGCCGACAAGGCCTTGGTCGCATTATTGAGCACCGCTTGATTCAACTCCATGGCACTAGACTCGCCAGAGATTTGTACGGCGGGGTCAGGCGCGTAGAGGTTGGGCATGGCAAAGACAAATGCCAAGCCAATAACTGCCAATATCAGCAGGCTCTTCCACAGTGGGTAGCGATTCAACATAGTGGTTTCCGTGATGGGCGCGATTCACGCCCCGTTATTTATAGTGTGTGCAAAATTTGATCAGAAGGCGTGTAACCACACCTTTTTATTGTCTGACTTAGATAAGGGCGCTAGCCGAAATTGCAAGGTTGGGGATTATACCTGCTTCCCGAGCCGGCTCAACATGCCATAGTCGAACCACACCTCTTCTCTACGCAGGAATAGCCGCCCGCCTAAGCTTGGCTATCCGGCCCCGGTGGTACATCGCGACCTTGGCGGGCATAAAATTCCGCCACATAGGTTTCCAATTGCCCTTGCGCGATGGCATTGCGCAGCTCTTCCATGATGCGCTGATAAAAACGCAGGTTGTGAATGGTGTTCAATTCGGCGCCCAAAATCTCACCGCATTTATCTAAATGGTGCAAATAGGCGCGGCTAAAATTCGTACAGGTATAGCAATCGCAGGCGGCATCTAAGGT
This sequence comes from Simiduia curdlanivorans, assembly GCF_030409605.1. Taxonomy (NCBI): domain Bacteria; kingdom Pseudomonadati; phylum Pseudomonadota; class Gammaproteobacteria; order Cellvibrionales; family Cellvibrionaceae; genus Simiduia; species Simiduia curdlanivorans. The sequence goes on along the minus strand of NZ_JAUFQG010000004.1, from coordinate 2,377,384 downwards.
GTTGGTATCGTTGCGATGCACGGCGTTGCGGATTTTTATCACACCGGTGGTAGTAAACAGATGACCGTTGCGCGCATTGCGCGTTGGCATCACGCAATCAAACATGTCGATGCCGCGGCGCACGGCTTCCACGATATCTTCAGGCTTGCCCACGCCCATCAAATAACGCGGTTTATCGGCCGGCATTTCCGGCACCACATGATTTAACACGCGCACCATATCTTCTTTCGGCTCGCCCACCGACAAACCGCCGATAGCATAACCGTCGAAACCTATGTCGGTTAAACCCTTGAGCGACTCCGAGCGCAAGTCTTCATACATGCCGCCCTGCACTATGCCAAACAGCGCCGACGGGTTATCGCCGTGGGCATCTTTCGAGCGCTTGGCCCAGCGCAAACTCAGCTCCATCGACTCGCGCGCCTGCGGCACGGTGGCCGGGTAAGGCGTGCACTCGTCAAAAATCATGACGATGTCTGAACCCAAATCGCGTTGCACTTGCATGGCAATTTCTGGGTTTAGCTCCACCGGGCTGCCGTTAATGGGCGATTTAAACACCACGCCCTGCTCGGTAATTTTGCGCATTTTGCCCAGGCTAAACACCTGAAAGCCGCCCGAGTCGGTCAGTATTGGCCCCTGCCATTGGATAAAGTCGTGTAAGTCGCCGTGCGCCTTCACCACCTCAGTGCCGGGGCGCAGCATTAAGTGAAAGGTGTTGCCCAAAATAATTTGCGCGCCTATGTCTACAATATCGCGCGGCAACATGCCCTTCACCGTGCCGTAGGTGCCCACTGGCATAAACGCCGGCGTTTCCACCACACCGCGGGGAAATGTCAAGCGGCCACGCCGGGCGCGACCGTCGGTGTTATCAAGTTCAAATTGCATAAACGACACTGGCATCAAACTCCGAGTTGCTCGCCCACTGGCTCATCACAGGCATTGGGGTTACGGGTAATAAACATGGCATCGCCATAACTAAAGAAGCGATAGCGCTCGGCCACCGCTTCGCGGTAGGCATCCATGGCTTGGCGGTAACCGGCAAAGGCAGACACCAACATTAATAAGGTGGATTCGGGCAGATGGAAATTGGTGATCAAGGCATCCACCACTTTATAGCGGTAACTCGGGTAGATAAAAATCTGGGTTTCGCCTTGGTAGGGTGTCATAGCACCATTTTGCGCTGCGGTTTCCAAACAGCGCACCGAGGTAGTTCCCACGGCGATCACCCGCTTGCCCGCCGCCTTGGTGGCGTTTACTTGGTCGCACACGGCTTGGCTCACTTCCATCACTTCGCTGTGCATCTTGTGCTCAAACACGTTATCAACCCGCACCGGCTGAAAGGTGCCAGCACCAACGTGTAGGGTCACGAAGGCCAAGTTCACACCCTTGGCCTGCAAAGCCTTGAGCAGGCCTTCATCGAAATGCAGGCCGGCGGTGGGCGCGGCGACGGCGCCCATTTTCTTGCCGTAAACGGTTTGGTAGCGCTCGCGATCGGCGGCGGCGTCGGCCCTGTCTATATAAGGCGGCAAGGGCATGTGGCCGATTTGCTCCAACAGCTCCAAGGCTGGCGCCTCAAAGCGCAGCAGGAATAAGGCATCGTCGCGCCCCTCCACATGCACTTTCGAGCCATCTTCCAAGATCAGGTGGCTACCGGCCTTGGGCGATTTGCTCGAGCGCACATGGGCCTTCACGTTAAAGCGGTCAATCACCCGCTCCACCAGCACTTCTACCTGCCCACCACTCGCCTTCTGGCCAAACACCCGCGCGGGGATAACCCGAGTGTCGTTAAACACCATCAGGTCCCCGGGCTCCACCAAATTCAGCACTTCGGCGAACTGGCCGTGTTGCAGGGCTCCCGTGGGGCCATCTAGCTGCAGCAAGCGGCTACTGGTGCGCTCGGGCATGGGGTTGCGAGCAATTAGCTCGTCGGGAAGCTGATAAAAGAAATCTTGCCTACGCATGGACTCGTTACTGGTTAACCGAATGAATTGACGGCAAAAAGATGCACGCTGAAAAGGACGGCAAGGGTATAGCAAAAGCCCGCCTACGCCAATTGCCTAATTAATCGGCAAGGCCTAGCCACAGCACCTTTCAACCCTCGAAGCCCTAGCCTTTCGAACAACGAACCTTATTCAAACCCCACGAGCTTCGCCACCCAACAAGATGACTCAGTTTAGAAGAAACCAGTTGACGGGCCAAAAGTCGCCGCTATAATCACGCACTCTCAAACGCCAAGCGTCTGGGAACGGTGGTTTTGCTCTAGTAGCAATTAATGCCACACACAGTTTTAAGCCAGAGTGGTGAAATTGGTAGACACACGGGATTCAAAATCCCGCGCCCTTAAAAGCGTGCCGGTTCGAGTCCGGCCTCTGGTACCAACACAAAAGCCTCGTCCATCGGACGGGGCTTTTTTGTTGGTACCAGTGGCCGGCGACAAAATCGTATGAAACGATTTTGGACGCGGGAGCATAGCGACGGCGGGTCGTAGACCCAAACGCCTGGATGGCGTTTGTCACTAACGTCTGGAACGATTTTGAGCGCAGGAGCACCGCGACGGCGAGTCGAAGATCCAAACGCCCGGATGGCGTTTGTCACTATCGTCTGGAACGATTTTGGCCGCAGGAACGCGAGATTGAATCGAAAAGAGCTCTAGAATCCGCGAGCACCCCGTCACCCTCACCTCCTCCACAAAGCCGACTCACCCCACCACTTCACCGCTCGATCAATATATCCCTATATTGACTCGCTAGCGCCACGTCCCTGTGGCTTGTGAATTGGCGGGGTAAGTCCGCCAAACAGATATGAGCGTAATTCCGCGGGAAAGCGGGAGCTCACCGAAAAGCGTTAATAACGGGTCGAACTTATTTGTTGTCTCGCGCGATTTATCCTACGGTATGTCTTTGGAAAACAGTGGCACAGCCTAATACTAAGGACGTAGATAGCCAGAACTAGCCTTCGCCGAACAAAAAGAATAAATTAGGTTCAATAGAAACTCGGTAATCAGGGAATGTTATACCGACTAATCTGCATAACCCCCTGACATCGCAACTTAAACCGAGCAGTCGATATACTAAGCGTTACGTGTGAATGAATATGGAAGAGAAATACGGTGCGATCTGGATAGAGGCGGAAGAGGATAACTCAGCAAAACCTGTCTTTGAAAAACACCTCCCAGATATAAATAAATTACACGTAATCTATCAGCAGGCTAATGGTTACTTTTTACCTTGCTCATATGTTGCGAAATCTGACCATCAATGGCGCCTACCTTTGTGGTCACAAGAAAATGAAAAGGCAATAATGCCAACTCTTAAGTCAGCTAAAGAGTATCTGCACACTATGTCGCATAACAACACATACAAGCACAATCATGCAATGCAAAAAACGCATTGCACAAGACAGCCTACGCAGCGCTCCGGCCAGCTGTGTTGGCGGGATTTTATAAAAACTTAATATGAACTATATTCCTCCGAAAGCAATAAAAAATTGGAAAAACGATAATCCAGATGGCGAACTTTATGAGGCATCAATCATGGATAATAATACCGTGATATCCGCTTACGGAAGATATTCGCATGGTTCTAGCTGTAAAATCGTTTCATGGAAGGAATTCTTAGGCGGCGAAATGAATGAATTGGTATCAAAAACCATGGGGAGTAAAGTGCTAAACGAAATACTTCATGAACTACAGTCAATCACATAAAATCAAGAGGTCAAACGCCTTATCATGTAATGCTTCCAGCATCGAAGGAGTACCAGCCTTGATTTACCGTATCCACCCGAACATCAAAGATTTTTTAATGCTGGCCTTCGACGGCGACAAGGCGAGAGAGGCGCTCGGTGAAGACACGGATTTCTATATGGACGAACGGCCAATCGCCTATAAGAACAACTGGCAACCGATGGAAATCGGCTTTAGCGATGCCTTTGTCGGAAAGAACAAGAAGGAAATCCCCGACATTTCGTTGAGTGTGGGGAAACTATTCTTAAGTCAAAAGGCCTATGAACTTCTAAAAAATCTAATTGCAGATAGCGGCGAACTATTACCGGTGAACTATAGTGGCAAAAGCGGCCATCTCTTCAACGGACTAAAAACAGTCAAACACGATCCAAAGCTAAGCGTACACGACCCTCTAAACGACAGATACGTAATTACCTTTGACGATAGCGAAACGAAGAGTCTATCAATTTTTAAGGCCGAAATAGATTACGACGCCTATTTTTGCCAAGACCAACTGAAGAAAATTGTCGAATCAAACAACTTGACGGGCGTTTCGTTTTCCCGAGATTTAGGGAATCCATTTCCCGAAGAACTGGGAATGAAGAGCAAGCATTAGGATCAAGGAGTCTGCCCCCTTAATCCCAACAACGAAAAACAATCTAACTGGCATAGAGCTTTCCCTCTGCGACTAAAATGAAAAAAATCATTCATGAAAAATGCATTACGGCGCTAAAAGAAAAGTTAATTGAAGCATTAAAGTCTTCAAGAATATCTTCTGAAGAATATTTAGACATTGAATCATATGCGCTGATATCTAAACTAGATAATACATTACCCACTGATGCGACGACAAAAAAATTACTCGCAACATGGATAAGTGACACCCCATTTTCAGACTTTGTCACATCTAAAATAGGGGAGCTTCTCTCAGCCAACAGCGCGACGAACCCACACACGCACTATGATTCTCAACTATTATCTGACCACCCAAACTTCGAAAACATAAATTCCGTCTCAGAATATATTGTTAACGAGTTTTCTGACCTACCAAAAAAATATATCCTTTCCTTCCCTCTAGGGATTTCAGCTGGATACCTGAAAGATAAAAAACGCATTGAAATATCCAAAGACATTTACATATCTACCAGACATGAAGATAGACAGAGGAACTCCTATATAGGAAATCACGATAGAAACAAAAAGACATCCATACAAATCCATGTAGAAGGTTATTCATGCTTCAGAATAACCACAAATACAGACATAGTAGCGCAAGAAAAGTTGAAATCTATACTTGGGTTACACATAGCCCACAATAGCGTTTATTTCTTATCTCTGCTGCGAGAAGATACCGGGCACTACTATCGAAATCAGTTAGACAACAAGAAAGAATCATTTTCAACACTACCAAGAGGGCTAGCTGCAGCATTAAATTCAGCATGCTTCAAACAAGAAAATATTTGTCCGGACACTTTTGACCCCGTTAGCAATAAAGCAGAAGCCGACCACTTGGAAAACCATCTAAAGCTAGCATTTAAAGAAAATGAACATGCAAAAAAAATTAGATTAGCTTGCGCGTGGCTTTTTAACAGCGGAATATCTACCGATGGACTACTTCGCTTCATACAAAGTACTACAGTGCTCGAAATACTTTACGGCGATAAGGAAGAGACAGACAAAGTAGGGATTAGCGCACTAATAAGAAATCGACTCGCATACTCAATATCAAAAAGCCTACCGGAACGGGAAGAAATCGCCAGACTCTTTAAGCAGATTTATTCAACTCGAAGTAAAATATTGCACAATGGATACAGTATCCTTGACAGCGAAGAGCAAAATATTCACTCAAAACTACGTGATTTTACGAAGAGAGCAATCATAGCTGAACTGAACCTTCTGTCACCAGAGGATTAGATATGTGCAGCTTGATATATTACATAACCTACACTTCTATGCAATTTCCGCCAATCAAAGGGTCACAATCAAGGAGCCAGACTCCTTGAACCAGAAACAATATAAATCTCCATCAAGCCGCCCACTTAATCACTAAAATAAACGCGCCGAAAAAGTTGAGAAGCTAAGTGCATATCACGATGAAAAATAAATATTCTATTACAGGAATCCTCTTAGCCCTCCTAGGAATAGGATGGTTCTTATTGGCGCTAGATTATTATGAGACTGACGATGGAGTCAATTTAGAGCTTGCGTCTACCTTTGCGAAAGTATCTAGCTTGGTAGGCGATAAAGTGTATGTAGAGCCGTCATTCAAGCCGGCTAGTGCTTTCGATTTGACGGAAGAAAAGGCGATTACAATTCTTGGCGCCTACTCCGTACTTCTAGGTCTAATATCTGTGGCAATGTCATTTTTGGCTATAAAGACCAAAGAACACCCAGGGTTATCCTTAGGAGCCTTCGGGCTGGGTTTAGGCCCAGTTATTCTCTTCAACATCTATATTTCGATTGGCTTATTTTTACTGATGTTTCCACTCTTATATTTTTACAGTAAAAGAATTCACAAAGCCCATCACTAGGCCGCTGAATCATAAACCTGAAACCATATGAATCCACATGGTTTCGGCCCCAGCCCTTTTCACCCTACTCCTACTTCCCCACCCGCCTATTACGAGCATCCCTCGCAATATGCTCTGCCTTCCTGGTCAGCGTGTTATAAATATTATTCGCAGGGTTGCCGATGAAAATATCCAAGGGGATATGAAGCTGTTCACCGCTATCCGTTTCAACAATGACCTTTTCAAACTTGCTGGCTTTCATTTTTTTCTGAATAACTCTAATCAGTCTAATTTTTTCGTCGTCGATATCTGGTTTGCAATTTGAATCTTTCATACTTTGACCCCTTATTATTCGGCTTTATCAGTTAATACAACTATTGAGGTACAGCTACCTAGCTACAGCCATTCAAGCATAAACACTTCAGTGAGTGAGAGCGATAGTTATCATTTTTAAAAAATCAATATTTAGGTTCAGATAAAAACCCTTCTCTTATCTTCACGCGAAAAGGCGTTCAAGAAGTCAGATCAGATGATCCAGCTCTGCTTTTTAGTAAACACCTAAAAAACATAGTAGACACATCGCGACGAAGTACCGCTGTTGGGGCCCCTTGTGCAGCGGTGAGTGGAAGGTGGATTTTAGGGGTCAATTGGGTGGGGCGGCCATCCGCAGGACGCCCAATTGAGCGACGATCAGGCAGGAGCCTGTTTTCGCGACCCCTAAAATCCACCTGGAAGGAACGAACCCGTTAGGGCGCGAAAAATTGTAAGGAACAATTTAAGCCAGCTTTGCTGCCCGGAGGGTGATCTGCAGGACGCAGATCAGTCCACCCGGGGTACGTTTCTTTTGGTTCGTTTTCTTTTCGTATAAAAAGAAAATGAACAAAACCCCATCATGCGGGGCTTCCTACTAAAGCACTAAAACTTAACCAAGCACCTTCAACGCTGCTTCATAGTTAGGCTCATTACCCGTCTCTGCAACTTGCTCGTTGTGTAGCACCTTGCCATCGGTACCCACTACCACCACAGCGCGCGATAACAACTTGGTGAGTGGGCCGGTTTTGAAGGCTACGCCGTAGTCGTCGCCGAAGCTGGAGCGGAAAGTTGAGCCTACTTTTACGTTAGAAAGACCTTCGGCGCCGCAAAAACGGCCCAGTGCAAAGGGTAAATCCGCTGAGATGCACACCACGGCAACGTTATCCAAAGACCCAGCCTTGGCGTTGAACTCGCGCACAGAGGTTGCGCAGGTGGGCGTATCGATAGATGGGAAGATATTCAGTACCACGCGCTTGCCGGCCAAAGATGCCAGGGTCAGGTCAGACAAGTCTGCGCCTGCGAGCGTGAATGCGGGTGCGTTTGAACCCACAGCCGGTAAATTACCAACGGTTTCGAATGGGTTGCCATGCAAAGTTACTGTAGCCATGTGTAAAACTCCCTTTAGGTAGTGTGAGTACAACCTCGCGATAAGGTTGTAGCGAAAATAGTGTTACCTAGCTGACTAGGTGCGCCCTAGCGTGCAGTGCAGCGCAGCGCATCGATAGGCGGCGACAGGCGCGTGGGCAGGATAGCAAAATTAGCCTGGCATCGCCTTAGGTTCACCGCAAACGGCTTAATTGTATCCCACGGAAGATAGCTTCATAATCACGCCTCAGCCATAAAGGTAGTGGTCTCTTGCCGACTAAAACGTCAAACCCACCGCAACAGGACGCGAACAGCAGCCAATGCGCGATTATGTTCGCCGATGTTTGCGGCAGCTCAAGCCTGTATAAGGCCTTGGGCAACCACGCAGCGGAATTTAAGATTCGGCAGCTGTTGGTACGGGTGACCTCATTGATCGAGCAACACCAAGGCCTGCTCATCAAAACTCTGGGCGACGAAGTGATGGTGCGGTTCGATAGCGCACAACACGCGCTCGACGCCGCCAAGGCCATTCAGCTGTCCATGGCGGCGCAAGGTGGCAGCCTACAGTTGCGCATCGGTATTAGCTTCGGCTCTGTGCTATTGAAACAAGGCGATGCCTTTGGCGACACGGTTAACGATGCCGCTTTTGTGGCGCAGATTGCGCGCGCGGAAGAAATCATCTTGACCCAGCCGTTTGTTAGCGCGCTGCCCACCAGCAAGGCGAAACTGTGTAAAGAGTTTGACCGAGTTGCACTCAAGGGCGACGGCGAAAAATCGGTGATCTACCGGCTGCAGTGGCAAGCGGAAAAAAGTGTTGGCCAGGCAACGCAAGTGATGTCGCTGATTCAAACCACGCAACAGTTTCACAAGCACTCTCTGCGTTTGGCGTCTGATCAAGGTGATGCAATCATTGCGCCGGAAGAAACGCCGTTTCATCTCGGCCGGGCGACCAGCAATCAACTGCAGCTCGAAAGCAACTTCGCCTCGCGCGATCACTGCCATATCCTCTACCGCCGGGGTAAGTTTGTGTTGATAGATCACTCCACCAATGGCACCTATGTTACGCCGGCCGGGCAACGAGAAATTTATTTACGGCGCGAAGAGTTACCCCTTGAAGGCCGCGGTGACATTAGCTTAGGCTGCCCGGCACAACAATCTCCGCTCATTCTTAGCTACCATTTTTCCAATTAGTATGAATAACCTCGCTACCCAATATCCCTCTATCTTCCGCAGACTCGGCGCCATGCTGTACGACAGCTTACTGGTGATTGCCTTATGCCTGGCTTATGGCGCTCTGGTGCTGTGGGCTAAAGTCGCCCTGTTTGACTACAGCCTCGCAGAGGGCGAAAAGGCCTCCATCGGCCTGCTCGGCTTCGCCGGTATGCTGGGTTTAATTGCCTGCTACTTTTGTTTCTTTTGGCTACGCTCGGGCCAAACCCTAGGCATGAAAACCTGGCGCCTGCAAATACTCGATGAAACCGGGAGCTACTTAAGCCTTGGCCAAGCAATAAAGCGCTGGCTATTGGCCTGCCTATCAACGGCGGCGCTAGGTTTGGGCTACCTTTGGTCGATCATCGATAAAGACAGCCAAACACTGCACGACTTATTCAGCCATTCGAGAACGGTATTGCTACCGAAAGAAAAGTAATTCAGAGAAATCTGATGCCAAGAAAAGTGAAGTCGAGAAAAGTGGTGTCAATAAAAGTGGCGCTGAGCAAAGTGAAACGGGAAAAGTGAGTTTGATGACTGCGTCAGCCGCTGATGTTTCATAACTCTCTGAGGTATCAATGGGCTTTTACTTTTTCCTCGCCGCAGCGGCTGCATTTGTAGAGGGTAATTAAGCGGCCCTGTTTGACGTCAAACTTATTTTCAGTCACCACTAGCCACTTGTGAAAACCTTCGCGGCACAGGGTTTTGCCTTTAAATTTATCTTTTAGCTTCGGCTTTTTAAAGGCAACAACTTCACCCATCAGACTCGCTCACATAAAAAGCCCTATTCTACACGACTTTCTACACCACTTTAATGTGCCAAGGTTCAAAGCGCACGCCCAAGCGATTGTCTTCGGTATAGCGGATTTGCACATAGCCAAGGTCTTGCATGCGCTTAAACTCATCGGTTTGGGCAAATTTATCGCTAAAGTTAGCCACGCCCCAACCCACCTTGCCGACATCGAAATCACCCACGCCGTGGAACGAATGGCCCGGCGGCGCGAGGGAGCGAGACGCCTTAGACAGGTTGTAATTAGATACCGCGGTCTTGGCCAAAAACAGGTGCATCTGTTTGACGTTACTGCGAATGCCGGAGGTTAAAATAATGCCGTCGCCAATGTCTTTCTTGAGCTTTTGATAGTACTGCTCTGACTGGCCGCGAAACACGTACTGGCCACTGTATTTAATTTTGGCAACATCGCGGTCGGCAATTTGTGCAGTGAGGTTATCGACAACTTTTTCACCCATGAAGCCATACAAGGTGGCATCGGCAAAAAAGATACGCTCCATGAAGTCGAGTTCCACCGGGCCAAATGCGCCCACCTGCGGGTATCTTTCAGCGACCTTCAACAGATAGTCAAAGCTGCAAATATTGTAATTACCGTGGCCAATAAACGCCTCGGCGCGCTCTAACCGCGCCAACACCGAGTGCATAATGATGCGCTCATCGCCCGAAAGATGAATATCATCGGCAAATTCCTGCTCGAAATTACGCACCTTATTCAAAATACTGGTGTCATCAACCAGCTCTACCCGAGCCACCTTGGCAGCTTCAATGCTAGGCTTGGGCTGAGTAACCGCTGGGGCAGCGTTGGCACTGGCGGCCTCTGCTCTAGCTGGGTCGGTTCTAGCAGTGTCGATTCTCACAGTATCGAGCTTAGCAGCTTCGGTTCTAGCAGCCTCGGCCATAGGCGCCGCGCTCGGCTGCGCACTTGGGCCGGCTTCAACCGGCACGCGAACCACGCTTTCGGTATCGGAAATATCGCCTATTACAAGCGGGTCTAGCTGGGTCTGTGGGGTAAAAGTGTCTTCGGCATACTTCCACAACCAGGCATTGCTTAGGGCAAAGGTGCTGGTGACAAACAAGCCGGTAAAGAGTTCTCTTCGCTTCAAAATATGTCCTGCCAATTCGAAAGGTCACATGTAGACAAGGTGTTGGTTTCATTCGAAGGCTAACGCCCTCCCCCTTTACAGCGGAACCAGCTAAGGGGAACCTGCCAAAGCACATGTAAATGCACTCTAACTTGATTAAAAGATAGAAGAGAAATAGCCAGTTCGCACAAAAAAATTGTTGTTATTAACATCTGGTTATAGAGGCCTAGGTTGTAACGACCCAAGCAGAGCCAAACCGCAGGCGCCACAAGCCTTTAAATTCAAGGGCCGCAAAGATTTACCCTCAGGTTATCCACAGCGTTATTCAGATGGCAAGATCACAGCGGGCATGGCGGAACCGCGGGCAGCAGGAAAAATAAATGCCTCGTCCAGTGCCGGCCAAAGCCCGCTAGCCCATGCAGCGCAGGAAACCGGATCAGCCCGAGTACTCAGCCGGCTGAGCTTGGCGCTTAGGCAGCCCCAGCGAAATGAAAGCTGCCATGGCTATGAACCCGGCGGACACCCACAAGCAGGCCACTAAACCGTAATCTTGATAGAGCCAACCGGACAGCACCGTGCCGATTAAACGCCCCATGGCGTTGGCCATATAGTAGAATCCCACATCGAGTGAGACGCCATCCTCACCGGCATAGCTGACGATAAGATAGCTGTGCAGGGAGGAATTAATGGCAAAGAAAGCACCAAACACCATCAAGCCGAACAATAGCGAGGCCGCGGGATGCCATTGATAAGTCAAGGCCAGCGCAATCAGCGCCGGAACGATACTTAGCATACCGGCCCAGGCGAGCGCCTGCTGGCCACCGGGCAGAGCGCCGCGGTTGGTAATCTTGGGCGCCAAACCTTGAATGAACCCGTAGCCAATAATCCAGAGCGCTAAAAAGCCGCCCACCCACCAGTGATCCCAGTTAAAGGTGCTGGCCAGATAAACCGGCAAGGCAACCACAAACCAGACGTCCCGGGCGCCGAATAAAAACATCCGCGCCGCCGACAGATAGTTGATGGCGCGGCTCTTGGAAAAAATGTCGGTGAACTTGGGTTTACTTTTTGCCCTGCCGAGGTCCTTGCCCAAGCCGATTAAACTCAACACCCACACCGCGGCGAGCATTGTTGCCATCGCCAGCACTGCACCGGCAAAACCCAACCAGGTTAGCAGCGCGCCGCCCAAGAAAAAGCCCGCGCCCTTGAGTGCGTTTTTGGAGCCAGTGAGAATGGCAACCCATCGGTAGAGCTGGCCTTGGGCGTCGCTGGGCACGAGCAGTTTAATGGCGCTTTTAGCGCTCATTTTATTCAGGTCTTTGGCAATACCAGACAAAGCCTGCGCCGCCATCACCCAGGCAACGGTAAGAAAACTGGCGGGAACCAGCAGCATCACCAGAGCCACAATTTGCAAAAACAACCCCACATTCATGGTCTTGTTAAGACCCAAGCGCGCGCCTAGCCAGCCGCCAACCAAGTTGGTGATGACGCCAAAAATTTCATAGAAAATAAACAGCATGGCGATGGCCAATGGGCTGTAGCCCAGGCCATGAAAATGCAACACCACCAACATTCTCAAGGCGCCGTCGGTGAGGGTAAAGGCCCAGTAATTGCCGGTCACAATCATGTACTGGCGAATATCGGGCGCGAGTTCGGCAAGCCAACGCATAATATGTTTACGCCTTATCCTGCCGGCCAACTAAGCGCATCAACTCCGCCGTTCGGTTGGCATAACCCCACTCGTTATCGTACCAAGCGTATATTTTCACTTGCGTGCCGTTAACAACCATGGTGGAAAGCGCATCGATAATGCTAGAGCGCGGATCGGTTTTGTAATCGATAGACACCAGCGGCCGCTCTTCGTAACCCAGAATATTTTTTAGCTCCTGCTCGGCGGCATTTTTTAACAACTGATTCACTTCCTCGGCACTGGTGGCCCGGCTCACTTCGAACACGCAATCGGTGAGCGATGCATTGGCCAAGGGCACGCGCACCGCATGGCCGTTTAACTTACCTTTCAACTCGGGGAAAATATGGGTAATGGCCGTCGCTGAACCGGTGGTGGTTGGAATTAAACTCATGCCGCAGGCGCGGGCGCGGCGCAAATCTTTATGCGGCGCATCGAGAATGGTTTGGGTGTTGGTGATGTCGTGAATGGTGGTCATGGAGCCGTGCACAATACCCAATTTTTCGTGGATCACTTTCACCACGGGGGCGAGACAATTGGTGGTGCAAGAGGCCGCTGTCACAATCGGGTGCTGGGTTTTGTCGTAGAGGTGATGGTTCACACCCATCACCACATTTAACACGCCGTCTTCTTTTACCGGCGCGGAAACCACGACCCGTTGCACGCCCTGATCCAAGTAATTTTGCAGTAGGGCCTTACTCTTCATCTTGCCGCTCGCTTCTATCACTACATCGCAGCCAGACCAATCGGTTTCGGCAATGGTTTTATTTTGCGTGCAAGCAATCCGCTTGCCATTAACTAAGATGGCATCGCCCTGATGCCCGGCCTCGTACTGCCAGCGCCCGTGCACGGAATCGAAAGTGAGCAAATGTGCCAAGGTAGCCGCATCGCCGGCTGGGTCATTGATCTGGATAATATCAACATCGTCCCAATCAAAAGCCACGCGCATCGCTAAGCGACCGATGCGACCAAAACCATTGATACCAACTTTAATAGCCATAAAAACCTCAATCGAAACTCAAATGAAAACTCAAACAGAAAAGTGCTTTTGCAAATAGCCAAGATGTGCCGGGTGGGTTAACGCCTTGGGCCTGACCGACTGAATGAGCGCTTGGACCTCTGACCACACGCCACCCGACGTCATAAGTAAGATCGCCGCCATTAAACCGGTTCTACCCGAGCCACCCCGGCAGTGAATGGCAATATTTTTGCCGTCGCTAAGTAATTTAAGTAACGCGGCTTTTGACTCAGCCCAGGCGGCCTCAAAAATAGCATCTGGCTCGCTATCGTCTTCAATGGGCAGTTGAAACCAAGTCAGCTCGGTGTTGGCCATGTCCGCTTTAAAGGAAGCGACAGACAGCGCACTTAACTCTTGATCCGATAACAGCGTAATCACGGCGTCGACCTTTGCCTGACTGAGGCTTTGCAGCGCCGCCGAAACCGACGTGCCTTTGGTGCCAGGGCATGGTGTAAAAATAAATTGCCCGCCGCTCGGCAACTCAAGTAGATCATAGGGGTGTGTCATATAAGTTCTCTGCAAATTATTTACTTAGGCAAACCAGTGGCGAGTGCGATTGGCAAACCACACCAAACTCAACATTACTGGCACTTCAACTAATACCCCCACCACCATTGCCAGCGCGGCACCTGAGTGAAGGCCGAATAATGAGATGGCAACCGCAACAGCCAATTCAAAAAAGTTCGACGTGCTAATCATGCAAGCCGGTGCCGCAATGTTATGGGGCAGCTTCATGGCCTTGGCGGCGCCATAGGCAATAGCAAAAATGCCATAGGTTTGAATCAACAGCGGAATGGCAATTAAGAGTATTGTTTGCGGCTGCAATAAAATGGTTTCGGCCTGAAAGCCAAACAACAAAATCACGGTAGCCAGCAAGCCAACAACCGACCAAGGTTTTGACGTTGCTAAAAAGGCCTGCAGGCGCTCACCGCTGTGATGCTTTTGTAACTGGCGCCGCGTCAAGGCTCCAGCAACTAAAGGAAGTAAAACGTAGAGCAGGACAGACAACACCAAGGTCTGCCAAGGCACACTGATATCGTTAACACCAAGCAGAAATGCCGCGATGGGCGCGAAGGCAAAGATCATAATGATATCGTTTACCGACACCTGCACTAGGGTATAGTTCGGGTCGCCTTTAGTGAGCTGACTCCACACAAATACCATGGCGGTACAAGGCGCAACGCCGAGTAAAATCATGCCGGCGATATATTCATTGGCACTTTGAGGGTCGACCAAAGCGGCAAAAAAGACTTTAAAAAATAGCCAGCCGAGCGCTGCCATGGTGAACGGCTTGATAAGCCAATTAACAACTAAGGTTAGCGCCAAGCCTTTGGGTTTTTCCCGCACATGCTTAAGCGCGGTAAAATCTATTTGCACCATCATTGGGTAAATCATCACCCAAATCAGCACGGCAACCACGAGGTTAACGTGTGCCCACTCTAGCGCCGCTATAACAGCAAACTGTTCGGGCAACCAATTGCCAAGCAACACGCCAGCACCGATACACAGCCCGACCCAAAGCGATAAGTAGCGTTCAAAAACACCCATGACCTGCACCTAGCCCCGCATTAAGCCGATTGACAATGTTGCAATATCCGATTTGGCCGCTCGCCCATGGCCTCTAACTGATGAATACTTTGTTCGATAAAACCCACATTGTTTTCCGTGGTTTGCGCCAACACCACTTTCGCCCAAGCGGGCAAATCTGGGTTTATGCGGTAGTACACCCACTGGCCTTGTCGACGATCGACCAACAAGCCGTTCTTACGTAGTAACGCCAAGTGGCGGGAAACTTTGGGCTGCTCATCCTGTAAGGCCGCCATCATTTCACACACACACAGCTCGCCCTCGTATTGAATCAACATGAGGCAGCGCAAGCGCAATTCATCGGTCAGGCTTTTAAAAAATTGGGTCGGGTCTAACGCCACTTTTGGCGCCTTGCGCTTGGTTTCAATCAACACAAACATCGAAATTCGACCGCTGATTTCATTGAGCGTGACTTCGAAGGGATTCGGGCCTCGGCGCTGAACTGGATCTTCAAAATGCCAGTCCATCTTCTTCCCTGTGCTTGGGTAGGTGCGGCACTCAAGGCGCGCCTTGTCGCACAAAGAAATCACGTAATCAAACCGTTGATCGGCGAACTCAGAGACATTTTTTGACCTTAGGTCTGTGCTCGGGATGCCAAATTTCTCCAATACCGCGAGGGTCTGTGGATGTACCTCAGTGGGATCTGTGCCGGCACTAAACACCTCAAAACTATCCCCCGCGAGGTTGCGCAGTAGCGCCTCGGCAATTTGCGATCGCGCTGAATTGCCCGTGCACAGAAAAAGCACCTTAGATTTAGTCGCCATGATTATTCCCAGCTCGAAATATATGGAAAATCATATATGCTATTTTTCATATATTCAAGCGCAGAAATTGCGAGAGTGGGCGCAAACCGACATAGATAGCACGAGTGGCGCCAAAGATAGGCGCTAAGCCCAACCCCAACGGCTTGATGGCAATTTAGCGCCATAAAAAAAGCCCGCAGTGCGGGCTTTCGAACGCGGGTTAAATGCCCTAGAGCATAAAACCAAGTTCTAGGCGGCCAATGTCATAGCGAATATCTTCCGAGCTATCCAACCACATGCTGGTGTAACCGGCCTTGACGAAGAGATTGCGATTGAACTCATAGCGCACGCCAGCGCCTAGGCTATAGGAGTATTCATTGGTGCCATAGGAGTTGTAGTAAGAGCTACACACATAGCCATACCAAGTCCACCAGCAACCGGTTTGCGGTGGGCCAGAGATATTCGAGTCCACATAGCTCCAACCAAGCCCGGCTTGCACATAGGGTGTAAAAGCGCCTTCAAAGAAATTGTAGGTGCCGTTGAATTGGCTATTGTAGGTGCTCAGCTTATGGTTAATGCCGACCCTATCGTCGTCTTCATTGACCACCGTGGCGCTGTACTTGGCGTCGTTATAATCCGTCGCCCAGGAGAGATTCCAATGGTTGTCAAAGTTATAACCCAAGCTAAAAGCCCAACCGGTGTTCGCTTTTACATCCAGTTCAGCACCGCGCTCGCCATCCACACCCCAGGCGGCGGTGTTATTGGCGCCGATGGTAACTTCCATCCGGCCGGCACGATCCTTATATAAGCCACTAAATCCACGCGACTGCGCCTGCACGTCAATGGCAAGAGATGTCAATAATGCGGCTAACAGGCCGCTAATGAGGTATTTCATCGCAATGAGCTCCCAGCTCTTAATGGAGCCAACATTATAATCAGGCTTTCCAATTTGACCACCGTCGCGAGCGCAATTGTTAGACATATATCCAACTTAGTGAGGCCCGCCGTCAACCTAGGCTGCAACAAAAGGAGCGCGCCTAATCTCACACAAACCTCTCGGCACCCTAGCTCGCGCAGGCGTCACCCGTGCGGGCGCCTTTACATCGCTAATTAATCCTTACCATTAGCACCAGAGGCACATAATCGCTAAAATGCGCGTCCTTATTTAGAAATATTGCCGCTAGGCCCAAGCCACATGATCCCAGCCATTCGCACGACGTCACCACTACAAAGCCATTACCTGGACTTTATCGAGGCGCTTAAAGCCGAGGGCTTCGCCGGCGAACTCAACCCGGACTATGCCAATAGAACCGTATTGTCTACGGACAATTCAATTTACCAAGTGTTGCCGCAAGGGGTTGTCTACCCCCGTCACAGCGAAGACCTGCTGCTCATTACGGCACTCGCCGCCAAGCCGCGCTTTCGCAATATTGTGCTCAGCCCAAGGGGCGGCGGTACCGGCACTAACGGCCAATCGCTCACCGATGGTTTGGTGGTGGACACCTCGCGCCACATGAATCAGATTCTCGAAATCAATGTGCAGGAGCGCTGGGTTAGGGTTCAGGCTGGCGTGGTGAAAGATCAACTCAATGCCGCACTCACGCCGCACGGGCTCTTTTTCGCACCGGAACTTTCCACCAGCAACCGCGCCACCATTGGTGGCATGATCAACACCGATGCCTCAGGCCAGGGCTCTTGCGAATACGGCAAAACCCGCGACCATGTACTGGCACTCGAAAGTATTTGGCTAGACGGCAGCCAATGGGGCTCAAAGCCACTGAATGAGCACGAACTCGACGCCGTGTGCGGGCGCCAGGACCGCATTGGCGAGGCGCACCGCGTGTTGCGCGATATCGCAAAACACTACGACGCCGACATTAAAGCCAAATTCCCACCGCTCAACCGCTGCTTAACCGGCTACGACCTGGCTCATATTTACAACCGCGAGCAGCAGTTCGATTTGAACAGTATTTTATGTGGCGCCGAGGGGACACTTGCGTTTATCACCGAGGCAAAGCTCAACTTGCTGCCTATTCCAAAGCACACCGCACTGGTGACCGTGCTGTACCAAAATTTCGATGCCGCCCTGCGCGATGCAACGGAATTAATGAAGGCCAAACCAACGTCGATAGAGACGATAGATTCGCGAGTATTTGAACTGGCTAAAAACGATATTGTTTGGCACTCGGTGAGCGAGTTTTTCCCCGCCGCGGACGAGCAAGTAGCGGGCATTAATTTAGTTGAGTATAGCGCCGACACAGAGACCGAATTGGCGGAAAAAATATCCCGCCTGACCAGCGCCTTAGCGGCCGTTAAAGGCCTAAACAAAAAGAACTGCGGCTTTAGCGTTGTAAATGGCCGCGCCAATGTCAATAAAATTTGGGCCATGCGCAAGAAGTCCGTTGGGCTGCTCGGCAATGTCAACGGCGAAGCCCGGCCTATTCCGTTCGTGGAAGACACCTGTGTTCCGCCGGAAAACTTAGCCGACTTTATTGCCGAGTTTCGCGCCCTGCTCGATCAGCACCAATTGCAATACGGCATGTTCGGCCACGTGGATGCCGGGGTGCTGCACGTGCGCCCGATTATCGACATGAAAGACCCGGAGCAAATCAAAACCGTGCGCCACATTACCGATTGTGTAGTGAGCCTGGTGCAAAAATATAACGGCCTGCTCTGGGGAGAGCATGGTAAGGGCTTGCGCAGCGAGTACGCGCCGGCGTTTTTTGGTGACTTGTACCCGCAATTGCAGCGCATTAAAGGCGTTTTCGACCCACACAACCAATTTAACCCGGGTAAAATTGCCACCCCAAGCGCCGACATAGCACTCACTAAAATTGACGAGCCCACCACCCGCGGCGACGAAGACCGAAAAATTCCAGTTCAGGTATGGCAAGGCTATAGCGAGGGGATGCACTGTAATGGCAATGGCGCTTGCTACAACTGGAACCCTAACGATGCCATGTGCCCAAGCTGGAAAGTGACCCGCGAGCGGGTTCATTCCCCCAAGGGCCGGGCGTCATTAATTCGCGAGTGGTTAAAACAATTAGCCGAGCGCGATGTCGACCCTATTGCCACTGCGAAAAACAGCCGCAACAAATCTTTTCTGGCAAGTTTGCCGGCACGCATCAAGAATACACTCAATAAAGATTACGACTTTTCGCACGAAGTCATGGACAGCATGAGCGGTTGCCTCGCCTGTAAATCCTGCGTCGGTCAATGCCCGGTTAAAGTGGATGTACCCGAGTTTCGCTCGAAATTTCTAGAGCTCTACCACAGCCGCTACCTGCGCCCACTTAAGGATTATTTTGTTGGCGGTTTAGAATTTATGATGCCAGCCATGGTAAAGGTGCCCTGGCTATACAACGGCTTAATGAAATTTGCACCGGTAAAGTATCTACTCAAGCACGTGGCCGGCATGGTAGATAGCCCGCTACTAACCGGCACCTCCATCGAGAAAACACTGAATGATATGGGCATTTTGTGGGCAACCCCCACTAACTTGTTATGCCTAACCGACGCCGAACGGGCCAAAACCGTCGCCATTGTGCAAGATGCCTTTATCAGCTTCTTTGAAACGCAAGTGCTGATCGACAACCTTAAGCTATTACGCCAACTGGGTTTTACGCCAATGCTTGTGCCTTTTATGGCCAACGGCAAACCCTTGCATGTACACGGTTTCCGCGCCGGCTTCGAGCGCGCTGCACAAAAAAATAGCGCGATGCTCAATGCGTTAAAACAAACCGGTGTACCCTTAGTCGGCCTAGAGCCTTCAATGACTCTCGCCTATCGCGCCGAGTACGTCAAAGTGATGGGCGCCGACGCGCCTAAGGTGGAACTGATTCAAGAGTGGTTGGCGAAAGCCGATTGGACGCAAACTACCGACACACCGAAAGCGTTTAAGTTACTGGCGCACTGCACAGAAAAAACCAATGCCGCGGCAAGCATCAAAGACTGGCTAACAGTGTTCACCCGCGCCGGCCACAGCTTGTCGGTCATTGAAGTAGGTTGCTGCGGCATGGCAGGCACCTATGGCCACGAAACGCGCAATAGGGAAAATTCAGAAAAACTATTTGATTTGAGCTGGCGCAATCCAGTTACTGAAAATGCACCGGAAATCTTATTGGCGACGGGCTTTTCCTGTCGTAGTCAGACCGAGCGTCTAGCCAGTATAAAACTGAAACACCCGGTACAGGCGCTACTACAAGTCTAAAGGCCTAATGATAGAAGCTAACGATAGAGCACCCGAACGATAGAAAACCTTAACAATAGAAGCCCAATTAAATGGGCGCCTAACAAGCGCCCACTTTATTAGCGGCCAAGAAATTTGTTGCAAAGCGATCCAGCCGAGCCGTTCTGCCCTGCGCCAATTTAACCTCAATTAAACTGAACCCCTCACGCCGCGCCAAGGCCTGCTGAAACGCCGCCACAAAGCCCTGCTCTGTGTCGACACTCACTCCGCTACCGCCCATAGATTCAGCGAATGCAGGATAATCCCAAGTTCCCAGGTCAGTGCAATGTAAGTCTGGCGAAAAAGCGCGAATCATATCCCATCGCTTGTTGTTGAATAAAATCACGATCGGACTAAATCCATTGCGCGAACAATGCCCTAATTCCATACCCGTCATCTGAAAGGCTCCGTCGCCCACTAAGACAATGGGTCGCAAACCGGCGCTCGCCTGCACGCCAAAAGCTGCTGGCACGGCATAGCCCATGGAGGCATAAAATGCCGGCGCCAATAGGTATCGGGGGTTGGCTTCGAGCGACGCAAACAAACAGTCGCCCACATCAGAAATTATCGGAAAAATCTCATCCTGTTCCGTCAATACTGTGTGCATCGCTTTTACCACCTGAGTAGCGTTAGGTGCACATTCAGAATCGCAGGTGTCAGTGACACTTTTTTCAACAGGGCGCTGAAAATGCGTTAGCGGATACGCATGTCGATTCAAGCCCTCGAATATACCTTTAAGCGACAACCCTTCAACAGTCTGACCATCAAGCTTATAAACGGCCTCTGATAGCTCAACGACCTTTTCGGCGCAGAAAAGATCGCCATGGGCGGCAAAGTTGCTGTCTGTTTTAATAACGCCAGCCAGCACAATTAAATCGGCATCTGCCAGTAGGGAATAGGGCAAGGCATCAGAATTGTCTAAAAAGATACCACCATACATAGGATGGGTAGAATCTAGACAGGCGCGCGCCATCAGCGTACTGATTATTGGAATTTTCGCTGCACTGGCAAACTGCTCTAGCGCAGAAACGGCGTTAAACCGCCGCACATCGACACCGGCAAGGATCACCGGTCGCTTGGCGAGCGATAGCTTACGCCAAATGTTATCGACGGAAGGCTGCAAATTTTTTGCGTCATCGACGGGCGCCACGTAAGGCGCTTCAAGCTGAGTTTCAAAGTTAACCGCATCCCGAGGGAACTCAATTAACACCGGCCGCGATAGCTCGGCACATGCCACCAAGGCTTTGCGAATTTCTGCGCCAGCGCTTGCTGCATCATTGAGCCTAACTTGGCAGCAGGTTACCTCTCGCAGAATAGCCTGCTGAGAGTCGATAGTTTTCGCCTGATGGTGAATAAGTAGCTTTCGATCGAGTTCAGCTTGCGCGGGAAAACCAGCAATCACAATCAATGGCACATGTTCAACATAGGATTGGGCTATTGCATTGACTGCATTCAATGCTCCCGCACCATAGGTCAACAATACGGCGCTTGGTTTATTGGTTAAACGCGCACAAGCATCCGCGGCAAAAACAATCGATGGCTCATGGCTGAGATGCAGCATTGGCAAATTACCATTGCGCTGCAATGCTTCAAAAAGCGGCAGAATAAAATCACCGGGAATACCAAATAGCCGCTCGACACCGAACTGCTTTAGCTCAGCTTCCAACACATTAACAAGATTCATAAGCCCTCCACTTTTATAGAGTTTGGCTTTTTCAATCTGCCATTAAGTTGTTTCACATCAATAGTTACAAAGTAAAGTTAACGCAAAGGGAGTAGCAAGAAGATGCGAGGTGGATTAGCAATGGATTACACATTTAGGGGTAGTGAATACTACCCGCTAAGATACTAAGGCTGGGCAATCGTGATTCAGCGGGCACGACACCCGCTGAATGTTTAACTTAAAGCGCCGCGGCTAATCGTGTACCTTGATTAATTGCGCGCTTTGCATCCAACTCTGCAGCCACATCGGCACCGCCGATTAGGTGCACAGGCTTAGTTAAGCCATCCACCAGCTCGCGCCGAGGTTCTTGGCCAGCACAAATAATCACTGAGTCGACGTCCAATACTTTTTGCTCTTCGCCTAATTTCAGGTGTAAACCCGCCGCATCAATTTTTATATATTCACACCCTGGCACCATGTTAACGCCTTTGTGTTTCAAACCCGTGCGGTGAATCCAACCGGTAGTTTTACCCAGGCCTGCGCCCACTTTCGAGGCTTTGCGCTGCAGTAACCATACATCTTTATCTGCACGATGATGTGCTGCCTTGACCCCCGCAACACCACCTCGTGCGCCCATGGTCATATCCACGCCCCACTCGGCCATAAATGCAGGGATATCGAGCGAAGTAGATTTGCCGCTGTGGGTAATAAATTCTGCCACATCGAAACCGATACCGCCGGCGCCAATAATAGCCACTTTTGAACCCACGTCTTTGCCGGCAAAAACATCGAGGTAAGTCATCACTTTTTCGTGATCGATACCGTCTATGTCTGGTAAGCGCGGTGAAATGCCCGTTGCCAATACAATCTCATCCACATCCAGCTCATTGAGTGCGGCAGCATCAACACGGGTATTTAACATCAATGTAACGCCGGTGATTTCAAGCTTGCGCTTAAAATAGCGCAGGGTTTCGTAAAACTCTTCTTTACCCGGCACGCGCTTGGCAATATTAAACTGTCCGCCAATTTCAGCCGCGGCATCAATCAGGGTAACCTCGTGACCGCGCTCGGCCGCCGTTGTTGCGAAGGCCAAGCCCGCCGGGCCGGCACCGACCACCGCAAATTTCTTTTTACTCACTACCGGGCTAATTACCAGCTCAGTTTCATGACAAGCGCGCGGATTTACCAAACAGCTGCTCATTTTTAAACTAAACACGTGATCTAAACAGGCCTGATTGCAACCAATGCAGGTGTTAATTTCATCGGCACGGTTTTCCTCGGCCTTCTTCACGAACTCGGCATCCGCTAAGAATGGCCGCGCCATGGAAATCATATCGGCGTCGCCACGGGCCAACACATCTTCGGCAACTTCCGGTGTATTGATGCGGTTAGACGTGATAACGGGCACCGATAACGCCTTGCGCACTTTCGCCGTCACCCAGGTGAATGCGGCGCGTGGCACTTTGGTGGCGATAGTGGGAATGCGCGCTTCGTGCCAACCGATACCGGTATTAATAATGGTTGCGCCGGCCGCTTCAATGGCCTTGCCGAGCTTGATGACTTCGTCATAGGAGCTGCCCTGCTCGACCAGATCTAACATGGACAAACGGTAAATGATAATGAAATTCGGGCCAACTTTTTCTCGCACGGCCTTAACAACTTCTACGGCAAAACGCATTCTGTTTTCATAATCGCCACCCCAGCTATCGGTTCGATGATTAGTATGGGTTACGATAAATTGATTAATAAAGTAGCCCTCGCTGCCCATCACTTCGACACCATCGTAGCCGGCTTGTTGAGCCAAACCCGCGCAGCGGGCGAAGTCCCCGATTTGCTGCTCGATATCGGCCTGAGTCACTTCGCGCGGCGTGAAAAAATTAATGGGCGCTTGAATGGCGGATGGTGCAATTAGCTTTTCGGAAAAAGCGTAGCGACCCGTGTGCAAAATTTGCATACATATTTTGCCGCCTTCTTGGTGTACCGCGTCGGTAATCACCTTGTGGTTGGTGGCGTCTTGCTCCGTTTCCATGCCGCCGGCGTGATCGCTGGTGGCGCCCTCGCGATTGGGCGCAAAGCCGCCAGTGACGATTAAGCCAACACCGCCCTTGGCGCGCTCGGCAAAATAAGCGGCCATGCGCTCAAAACCGTTTTCAGCCTCTTCGAGGCCTGTGTGCATAGATCCCATCAGCACGCGGTTTTTAAGCTGAGTAAAACCGAGATCTAAGGGGGCTAACAAATTCGGATAGTTTGGATGGCTCATAGCTGTCTCACTCTAGCGGGTTATTTTTGCAATATTGGGTTGTAAGTTTTCAAACACGGGCGCACGTTTTTCGAAGCTAGCACTCATGGCCTCGAGCACTTCGTGCGCATGGAACATGCCGCTCTGCCAAGTAGCGGCATAGCGCAATCCCTCTGCCACGGTATTATCGCGCGCATAATTCAACATTTCTTTGGTGCCATGTATGGCCATGGGAGAGTGCCCCGCAATGGTTTGCGCAATGGCCATCACAGACTCGATCATGGTGTCGTGATCGCTATAGACTTCGTTGATTAAGCCGTGACGCATGGCCTCTTGGGCGTTAAATTTTCGCCCGGTATAGGCCAGCTCTCGCACCACGCCCTGAGGCATCAGAGTGGGCAGGCGCTGCAAGGTGCCGAGATCGGCCGTCATCGCCAAATCGATTTCTTTGATGGTAAAAAAGGCATCTTCTGTCGCGTAACGACAGTCAGCCGCGGCGATCATGTCGATACCGCCGCCGATACAACCGCCTTGAACGGCCATGAGCACGGGTATGCGAATCTCTTCAAGCAAGTTAAAGCAGGCTTGCAGCTCGAGCACCCAGCGTCGAATCATTTCGGCCCGACGCGAGGCCTCTAGCTGAAATTCAGGGCCGTTAAGGCCGGCAAAAACGTTTAAGTCCATGCCCGCGGTAAAGTGCTTACCGGTCGAGGAAATGATTAAGGCGCGAATATCCGCCGTGGCGCCGATGGCACGCAATGCCTTGGGCAGCTCCTGCCAAAACGCCGTATTGAGGGTGTTAAGGGCCTCCGGCCGATTCAACACCAAGTGCGCCACCGCGCCTTCAATTTTTAACGATAGTGCCGCCATATCGGCAAGCTCGGTCTGTAAGGGGTGCATAACCTCTCCTTTTAAGCCGTTAACCGGCAGAACAGTCTGCCTAGCATAAACTTTACAGCGTCAAGATAAAGCTCTATTTTGACAGTGTCAAGATACACTGATAGATTCTCGCCATGAATAAAGCATCCACGAAAGACTCTCGCCCCTATCACCACGGCGACCTGCGCCAAAGCCTGTTGCAAGAGGCTGCCAAGCTATTGGCGAGTGAGGGCATCGATAGCCTTAGCCTAAGAAGGCTAGCAGATAAGGTGGGCGTATCTCGAACCGCCCTGTATCACCACTTTAAGGATAAGCATGCGCTGCTGTGTGCCATTGCCGCCGAAGGCTTTGCCGAGCTCGAGTCCATCATGGCGGGCCTCGGCCAGCAAAGCGACCTATCCCCAGCACAGCGCTACGGGCTATTTGCCCGAAACTACCTCAACTACGCGACACAAAATCCCGCCCGCTATGGCTTGATGTTTGGCCATACCCTCTGGCGCCAAAATTTGGCCGATGACAGCCTGAAGGGCGTGGCCTATCAATCTTTCAAACAACACTTGAACGCCGTTAAAGCCTGGCAAGCAATGGGTATTCTGCCGCACGACCAAGACAGCTTGAGGCTCACGCAAGTGACTTGGGGCACCTTACACGGCCTCGCCCAACTGGTTATCGACGGTGTCTACGCCGATTCAAACCATCTCGATGAAATATGCCAGTGCGTCGGCGAGCTATTTAGCAGAGCTTAGTGCCATCTCGGCAACGCCAGCCTAGCTTGGCGCCGACCGCCGCTTCGATACTGGACCAACTTGCAGCGATAGCGGTCAGGTTTTGGTATGATGAGCGCCCAATTTTTGCCTCGAGAATACCCCATGCTTGATATATCAGCCCTGCAGCAATTATCGCAGCTGAAACAAACCATTCGCGACAACCGAGACATAGCCACAGGCACAGTTCGAGGCACGCAATCGCGCTTTGGTTTTTTGCATTTGGATGACGGGCGAGATGCATTCTTAGCGCCAGAGCAAATGGACCGAGTGCTGCCCGGCGATCGGGTTGAAGCGCTCATTAGCGAAGTAAACGACGGCAAACAATCCGGTAAATTCGAGGCTAGCCTTGAAAAGCTTATCGAGTCGCCACTGACACAATTTGTTGGCAAATACGTGGTGCGTGGCCAGGGCCATTTTGTCGCGCCGGATCTGCCGCAGCTCAGCCGCTGGATTTTTTTACCGCCAAAGGCGCGCAAGCATGCAGCGCCTGGCGACTATTTACTCTGCAGCATCCAGCAACACCCGTTTCACAGCCAAGGTAAAGCGCAGGCTAGTATCGACATCAACTTAGGTTCAGATAGCAGCGCCGGCATCGAAACTAAATATATGTGCGCGAAATTTGATATTCCTTTTAATGCAACCCAATTGCATACAGAAAATAATCTTGAAGCGCAGCGCATTCATCAAGCCTTCACCAACACCAAAGCCGATGATGAAGGCTGGACAGATCTAACTGAGCTGCATTTCGTCACCATTGATTCCGCCAATACCCAAGACATGGATGACGCCATCCACATAGATAATGCCGATAATGGCGAAACCATTATTCGAGTGGCCATCGCCCAGCCCAGCAGTTTAATTCCCGACACCAGCAACATTTTAACGACCGCCCACCAACTCGCAAACACACTCTACTTCCCCGGCAATCATCAAATGATGCTACCGGAAATATTGTCGCACCAAAGCCTATCGCTGATGGAGGGTGCGGTGCGTCGCGCGCTAGTCGTACAGATGCAGTTCGACCCAACCGGTGCCATGGGTGAGGTCACGTTTGAGCGCGCTAATATCCAGTCGAAAGGCAGATTGAACTACCAACAGGTTGCCAATTACTTACTCGGCACCAAAGACGCGCTTAGCCCAGACCATCATGCTTGTATCGATGCACTCTTTCAGTGGAGCGCAATTAGGCGCGAGTGGCGAGCGGTTAACACCCTCATCATGGATGATCGTCCCGACTATGAATTCGAACTCACCGAGGCGCAGAAAATTGCCAAGATCCATATTCTTGCCCGCACCCAAGCGCATCAAATTGTCGAAGAAGCCATGCTAGCCGCCAACATCGCCGCCGGAGAGTTATTTGCGCGCGAAAAATTGCCCGGTATTTATTCTACGCACGCAGGCCCAAAGCCCGAGCGGCTGGAAACACTGCAGCAAATGCTTGCCGGACAGCCTGAAGCCGCTTTAGATCCAACCACTTTAGAAGGTTACCTAGCGCTGGTTAAAGGCCTTGAGTCGAGAGGCGAACAGCGCTTGCTGTCGAACTTTCGGCGCCAGCTGCAACCCGGCCAATTACGCTTCGAGGCAGAGCCCCACCTCGGCTTGGGCTTCAAGCATTACGCCACTATTACCTCACCCATTCGCCGCTATCACGACCTGCATAACCAGCAGGTCATTTGCGCATGGCTGGCAAACCAAAATTGCAGCAGCGCCTCGACCGAGCTAGCCGCCGAATTGCAACTCGCCATTAGCAAAGGTCGGCAAGCGGTAAAGCAAGCGGAGAGCTGGCTGGTGTGCCAATACTTACAGAACTTTATCGGCCAGACATTTAGCGGCCAAATAAGCATGGTGAACAGTGCCGGGGTTGGCGTTCGCCTCGATGCCAACGGCGCCGAAGGCTTCGTACTGGTGAGAAATCGCGAGTGCAAACCGGCCTTTGACCCGATCGCGCTGACGTTAACCCTGAACGACGCCGAGGGCGCTGAAACTGTGTTGCACCTAGATGCCAATGTCACCGTGAAACTCGACTCTATTGAGAGCGATACGCGGAAATTACATTTTTCACTGGTTAGCTAAATGGCAGGCAAAAATAAACCCGAACGAGTCGGGTTTATTTTTGTCACTTGAAAACGTTTCTCTATGCAGCACCAAAAAGTGCGTCGCCATCAAGACCTTGCTTTTCCAAAATATCGCGCAAGCGCTTGAGCGCTTCAACCTGAATTTGACGTACTCGCTCGCGAGTTAAGCCAATTTCGCGCCCCACTTCTTCAAGGGTGCTGGTTTCAAAGCCGCGCAAGCCAAAACGCCTTGCGATAACTTCGCGCTGCTTCTCGGTCAACTCGCACAACCAGCCGTCGAGGCTGTCGTGCAAATCCGTATCCTGCAACAACATCACTGGATCAGATTCTTGTTGATCGGGAATTGAGTCGACTAACGCTTTGTCAGACGACGGCCCCATGGGTACGTCCATTGACGTTACGCGCTCATTCAGCTTCAGCATGCGCTCTACATCGGCCACAGGCTTCTCTAGTAACGCGGCAATTTCATCGGGCGTGGGCTCGTGATCTAGCTTCTGTGTAAGCTCGCGCGCTGCGCGCAAGTAGACATTGAGCTCCTTCACCACATGAATGGGTAAGCGAATGGTGCGAGTTTGATTCATGATGGCGCGCTCGATGGTCTGACGAATCCACCAGGTCGCGTAGGTAGAAAAGCGAAACCCTCTTTCGGGGTCAAATTTTTCCACGGCCCGAATCAAGCCTAAATTGCCTTCTTCAATTAAATCTAACAGTGCTAAACCACGATTAACGTAGCGACGCGCAATCTTAACAACCAAACGTAGGTTGCTCTCGATCATACGCTTTCGAGCACTTTCATCGCCCTTCAGGGCTTTGCGAGAAAAATAGACTTCTTCTTCCGCCGATAAGAGCGGGGAAAAGCCTATTTCATTGAGGTATAGCTGCGTTGCATCTAGCGTTTTTTGGTAGGTACCAGCCTCTTCGAAGGCACTGGTTAAACGTGTCTTGTCGCTTTTACTGTCTTTGTGCTTGGTCTTTAATAACTCATCTGCCCCATGCACCAGAACGTCATCATTTCCGTAGGATTCAATGTCCCTGTTATTTTGTACTGCCATAGTTCTAGCCCTTTTTTCTCGGTTAGCAAAATCCACGAAAGCACCGACTAGCGCTTCCCAAACCCTACACCCTTGACGGACTATTTAGCCTGCAGTTTGTACTGCTTATCATTATTGGCTAAATGTCGGCTTACACTCACTTCACGCCCAGTTGTTTTATCCACTACCGTTTAGGTAAATACTGCAGTGGATCCACCGGTTTTCCTTCGCGTCGTATTTCGAAGTGCAGCTTAGTGGTATCAGTACCACTTGACCCTATTTCGGCAATTTTCTGATTGCCTTTAACACTTTCTCCTTCTTTTACTAATAACTTATGGTTATGTGCGTAGGCACTTAGGAAGGTGTCATTGTGTTTAATAATGAGGAGCTTCCCATAACCCCTTAAACCGTCCCCCGAATACACCACCGTTCCCGGTGCAGCGGAAAGCACAGGCTCTCCTAAACGCCCTTCAATATCAATCCCCTTATTCAAGCCACTTTTTGGCGAGTAATTGCGAATGATTCTCCCTCGCGCTGGCCACTGCCAAGTGAAATGGTTATAAGTTGCCTGAGCGACTGGTGGCTTGGCGCTGGTAGGCATAGGTGTTTTGGCCACTGTGGTTCGTGAAGTGGCCTGCGACGGTTTTTTGACACCTGGTGACTTAGTAGTCACCTTCGGATTACTGGTATTTAGGTAGATTTTTTGCCCCGGATAAATAATGTACCCTTTTGAAATACCGTTTCTGGCAGAAAGTTCTTTATAATCAACACCATAGCGCCAGGCGATCGAGTAGAGAGTGTCGCCTTTTTGAACCAGATGGTATTGCGGCGCGTTGGTGTAGGAAGGGCTGGTTCTATCGCTAACGGGTGCCATTCCGCCGCCTGATGTACAACTAATAACCATGTACACGGCCAATGCCAAGAGCAAATATCTGCCACCTTGGCCACACCACGCACTTAGAGCGGCTATTTGTTTTACACTATTTCGGCTCATTTATCCCGCACTGATATATTTCGAATAGCAATTAATAACCATAAGTTATTTCAAATTCGTCTAAAAATATAACCTTTAAAATGTGACGAAAAGCCATTTCCAGAGCAATAGACGTTGATTTCAAGAGGACTTACGTTCCACCTGCTTGGCCACCCATTCAATGCCAAATACCAGTATACAACCCAATATTGCCGCTAAAAGGCAAAGCGGCCACTGAGAATCAGCGCCGGTCAAGGTTTCAAATTGTAGTGGCAGCACATTTTCTTGGATAAAAGGCACTGTCGCGCCTTTGCTATTAACCCGCGTCTCCAGCACGTGCTTCCACGGCCAGATAACACTGAGCGAGCCAAACAAAAAGCCCGTTAACACCGATAAGGTGAGCGCTCGGAATCGCGACAAGAGCCAACCCAACACATGGGAGAACAGCAGAAGGCCAACCACACAGCCGCCGATAAAATAACCCAACATAACAAAGTCAGGTGTTTTCAGCGCATGTAAAAACAGTGGGTAGGCGCCTATGAGCAATAAAATAAAGCTGCCCGAAATACCCGGTAAAATCATCGCGCAGATTGCCAGCGCGCCGGCGAAAAACAACATCCAATCATAGGGGGGGAATTCGGTTGGCCGAACGATACTAATCCCCCAGGCAATCAGTAAACCGACGAGCAAACCGATAATTTGCGGCCAACCACGGCTTTCGAGCTGACGATACATGTAAACGGAGGATGCGAAAATCAAACCAAAAAATAGCGACCACACGAGTAGTGGGTAAGTGGCCAAGCAGTAACTGATAATGCCGGCAAAGGTAAACAAGCTGGTGGCAATACCCGCAATAACCGCGATCAAAAAATTACCATTGATGGCCCGCCAAGCACTCGCCGGTCCCTCAGTAAAGAGCAGCTTCAATGTCGAAGGTCGAATACTTTGCAGTGAGTTTAGAAACTCGTCGTAAATCCCCGTTACAAACGCCACCGTGCCACCGGAAACACCCGGAACGACATCCGCGGCCCCCATTGCCATGCCTTTCAAATAAATAGGCAAAAACCGTCGAATTATCGCGTTCATAGTTAGGAAACCGTGGTTAATTAGCGGGTTGTGCCAGACAATAAAGGCACAAATTTTACCGGTTCGATGCTGCGGGTGACGAAGGTATTTGAATCGCCATCGCGCATAATTAGTTGTAGTTCTTGTTGCTCGCCGCCCACCGGAATGACTAGAACGCCGCCCGGTGCCAGCTGTTGCTTGAGGCTTTCAGGTACCACTCTCGGTGCCGCAGCACTTAAAATTGCGTCGTAGGGCCCTTTCTCTGGCCAACCGAAGCCGCCATCGGCATGCTTCAAAAACACATTGCGTAAACCCAACGTCTTGAGCCGATCGCGAGCTTTATCCTGCAGTGGTTTAATGCGTTCAACGCTGTATAGCTGCTTAACCAGTTGCGCCAGCACCACGGTTTGATAGCCAGAGCCAGTGCCTATTTCCAGCACTTTATCCAACTTACCCGAGGCGCCGATTAACAGCTCTGTCATACGCGCGACGATGTAGGGTTGAGATAAAGTCTGACCAAAACCGATAGGGAGTGAAGAGTCTTCGTAGGCGCGATGAGACAAGGCCTCATCTAGAAAAATATGGCGCGGTGTGTTGCGAATAATATCGAGCACCTGCTCATTGGTAACGCCCTGCTCCATCAGCCGCTGAATCAGGCGCTCGCGGGTGCGCTGAGAGGTCATTCCGACACCCTGCAACATGAGATTAGTCACGCATTAACTCCCAAATTCATTCTTGTTTTCATTGTCGTTCGAGGGCCAATGCCTCTTCGCATCGCCGTGAACTATATCACAGCAAACCAAATTGCCTTATTCTTCTAACAGCTCTAAGCCGGCGACCTCGCGGAGCAGCGAAGTGGCAAACTGACCCGGTGCCAAACTGAATTCAAGCACTAAGTGCGGCCCCTCCCAGCGCCAGACAAGATCGAGCGGAGATTGCACTAGGGCGCGACGCTCTTGACTCAACCCCGCATGCTCCAAGCCATCACACCAGGCCTGCCAAGGCAGCAAAACATCCGCCTCGAGTTGGCCCAAGGCTTCTGTTGCTAGGTTGCGGCCACGGCCCCACAGCGGACCGCTGGCAACTTGTTCCGGCTCGCCGGCAAGCAAGGCCTGCCAATCGGCGCGCGTCACTCTTGCGGCCAAGACTTGATTAAATAGCCAACTGCGGGCAGCCGATAAAACCATACCCTTTTGCTGCTGATTTTTTGTGCGCACCTTGCGAGCAAATAACTCATCAACTTGATGCAGGTTCGCCTGCTCGCGCCCAAAGCGCTGCTCACCAAAATAGTTGGGCACGCCCTGGTTTTTAATAGCAACTAAGCGCTGCTCAATGTCGTCGACATCGCCCTGAACATCGCGCAGGCGAATAATAAATTGGTTCGCGGCGTGCTCGCCCCTGCGCAACTTTTTATTGTGTTGTTTGTGTGTCAAATATTGGATGGTTTCGCAATTCAGCTGACGCCAATCGATCGCTTTTGGCTTGGGCAGGTACACACTGAACCATTGCCGGGTAACGGCGCGACGGTCTTTCAGCCCACAGTAGCCGACATCCATTGGCTTCACGCCTGCAATACGCGCAACTTGCTTGGCCACCCAAGGCGTGTTGTCGTCGCGCTTTAACACTTCCAATAACACGTGCTCGCCCTCGCCCGACGCTTCGAAGCCTAAGATTTCATTGACCACGAAATCTTCGCACTCGACACGAAACTTGGCGCTAACAGCAGGCTTGCCGTAGGCAAAGGGGAAGTCAATGGAAAACGTATTAGGCTCACTCACTCGGACTTCTCCAACAACACCACCGCATAGCAGGCAATGCCCTCTTTACGACCAGTAAAGCCCAGTTTTTCTGTGGTGGTTGCCTTGATGTTAACCTGATCGATGAGCAACTCGAGGTCGGCTGCCACGTTGCTCACCATACGCTCAATATAGGGCGCCATTTTCGGCGCCTGCGCAACAATCGTCATATCAGTATTGGCGACGCGAAAACCTTTGGCTTTTACTTTGGCAAAAACCATTCTGAGCAGCGCACGGCTATCGGCATTTTTATATTGCATATCAGTATCGGGGAAATGCTTGCCAATATCACCCAAAGCGCAGGCCCCCAACAATGCATCGCACAGGGCGTGCAGCAACACATCGCCATCGGAATGGGCAATCAAACCGCGCTCGTGCGGAATCACCACACCCGCAATAACAATTTTCTCGCCTTCACCGAAAGCGTGCACATCGTATCCGTGACCAATTCTCATCAACATTCTCTATTGGTTGGCTTGCAAAATTAAATTTGCCAAGCGCAAATCTTCTGGGCGGGTAACTTTAATATTTTCTGCAGAACCAGGGATAATGCGCACCGTTTTTCCGAGCAGCTCAATAGCGCTGGCTTCATCAGTGATGGCTTGGCCATTTTGTGCGGCAGAACTTAAGGCCAGCAAGAGCTCCGGGTACTGAAACATTTGCGGCGTTTGCGCCTGCCATAGGTTCGCCCGATCTTGGGTCGCGATAACTTGCCGTGTGCTCGGCTGCACCTGCTTTAAAGTATCCGCCACAGGTATTGCCAAAATACCGCCATGCGGCTGAGCGACAACAGTATCAATAAAGCCATTGAGCAACTGGACTGTTAAACAGGGTCGCGCCGCATCGTGCACCAAAACCCAGTCCGCTGGCGCAACCTTATCCGCAATTGCGGTTAAGCCGCACAGCACTGAATCTGAGCGCTCTTCACCACCGAAGGTTTTAACTATTTTTGGATGATTTACAGACGCGAGTTGATCGAACTGAACGTCATCTCGATGCAGGCAAACCACGATTTCTGCCAGATAGTTGGCACGCAGTAAAACGCTGAGTGTCTGTTCTAATACAGTGGAGCCAGCCAAAGGCAAATACTGTTTTGGTAAAGCCGAGCCCATGCGCGCGCCAATGCCCGCGGCCGGTACAACAATCCAAATTTTTGGCGACAAGGTAGCAGACACTAGCGCCGACCTTTATCTTTTTCAACGAGCATGTAGAAAGTTTCACCTTCCTTTATCATGCCCATTTCGAGCCGCGCCCGCTCTTCAATGCTGTCCAAGCCGAATTTAAGTTCTTCAACTTCTACGGCTAAGATGCGGTTGCGCTCGCGCATTTTTTCGTTTTCAGCTTGCTGGTTTACAATATCACCTTGCAAGCGGGAAATTTCCGCATAACTACCCTCGCCCACCCAGAGGCGATATTGCAACCCCACGATAAGGGCGATAAGAAGGGGTAGAATCCATTTCATAGCAATAGATTTTTAATTTTTAGTTATCGAAAACAAAAAACGGGCAGCAAGCTGCCCGTTCTTATCACGCTACCAATTAAGCCTTGAACTCTGCACGTCCACGGTAAGGTGCTTTAGCACCCAGTTCCGCTTCAATGCGCACTAATCGATTATATTTTGCTACGCGATCTGAACGACACAGTGAACCGGTCTTAATTTGGCCGGCCGCCGTAGCAACCGCCAAATCGGCGATGGTGGTGTCTTCAGTTTCACCGCTACGGTGTGAAATCACCGCGGTATAGCCTGCGTCTTGCGCCATTTTGATAGCATCTAAGGTTTCAGACAAAGAACCGATCTGATTAAACTTAATCAAAATGGAGTTGGCTATCTTCTTCTCGATGCCTTCGCGCAAGATCTTGGTGTTGGTTACAAACAGATCATCACCCACTAACTGAACCTTATGGCCAGCTTTGGTGGTGAGGTCTGCCCAGCCAGCCCAATCGCTCTCATCCATACCGTCTTCGATGGATAAGATTGGGTACTTGTCGGCTAAACCGCTTAGGTAATCGGCAAACTCAGGCGCGCTGAACACCTTGCCTTCACCGGCCAAATCGTACTTGCCATCTTTATAGAATTCAGATGAGGCACAATCTAATGCTAGGGTCATATCTTCGCCCAACACATAACCGGCTTTAGCAACCGCTTCGCCAATAATTTGCAGTGCCGCTTCATTAGACGGCAAGTTAGGTGCGAAACCACCTTCATCGCCCACGGCAGTATTTAGGCCGCGCTCCGACAATACTTTCTTCAAAGCATGAAACACTTCCGCACCTTGACGCAGAGCTTCGGTAAAGGTTTTTGCCTTCACGGGCTGAATCATAAACTCTTGAATATCAACATTGTTATCGGCGTGCTCACCACCGTTAATAATGTTCATCATGGGCACCGGCATGGTGTATTTGCCTGGCGTGCCATTCAGCTCGGCAATGTGGGCGTACAAAGGCATACCCTTCGCCTGTGCCGCCGCTTTTGCCGCCGCTAAAGACACGGCCAAAATGGCGTTGGCGCCAAGTACGGCTTTATTTTCAGTGCCATCGGCTTTGATCATCGCATTATCGAGTGCGCGTTGATCGGTAACATCCATACCAACAACCAATTCTTTGATCGTGGTATTAATGTTATTAACGGCTTTTA
This sequence comes from Simiduia curdlanivorans, assembly GCF_030409605.1. Classification (NCBI taxonomy): domain Bacteria; kingdom Pseudomonadati; phylum Pseudomonadota; class Gammaproteobacteria; order Cellvibrionales; family Cellvibrionaceae; genus Simiduia; species Simiduia curdlanivorans. The sequence goes on along the minus strand of NZ_JAUFQG010000004.1, from coordinate 2,342,294 downwards.
AAACACCCTTGCCTAAATAGCGGCTCTTGTCGCCATCGCGCAACTCAAGCGCTTCGCGCGAACCAGTGGACGCGCCACTCGGTGCACAGGCGCTGCCAACAATGCCGTTTTCCAAAATCACATCCGCTTCAACGGTGGGGTTGCCGCGGCTGTCCAGCACTTCAAAGGCGCGAACGTCAACAATCTTAGTCATCTGTGTAAACTCCAGCTGTAAATCCGTAAATGAGTTGGTTAAAGCTTCTTTGAGCTTTTAATCAATGTGCAAATCAGAAAAACTCTTCACTAAATCATCCACTGCCTTTACTTGGGCAAGGAAAGATTCCAGCTTTTCTAGCGGTAAAGCGCTTGGGCCATCACATTTGGCCTGATCTGGGTTGGGGTGAGCCTCTAAGAATAAGCCCGCCAAGCCCAGCGCCATACCCGCACGCGCAAGCTCAGCCACCTGCTGCCGACGACCGCCGGAAGCTGCACCAGAGGGATCACGACATTGCAGCGCATGCGTTACATCAAAAATCACCGGTGCACCACCGCTGACTTCTTTCATGGTACGAAAACCAAGCATATCTACCACTAGGTTGTCGTAGCCAAAACAGGTTCCACGATCGCACAGGATCACTTGTTCGTTGCCGCATTCGCGAAATTTTTCAACAATGTTTTTCATTTGCGCGGGGCTGAGAAATTGCGGCTTCTTAATATTCACCACGGCATTGGTTTTAGCCATGGCTTCAACCAAGTCGGTTTGACGGGCTAGAAAAGCCGGCAATTGAATAACGTCGCAAACAGATGCCACGGGTTGGCATTGATAAATTTCATGTACATCGGTAATCACCGGCACATTGAAGGTGTTTTTGATTTCTTCAAAAATCTTCAAACCCGCGTCCATGCCAGGACCGCGGTAGGAGTGAATAGACGAGCGATTGGCCTTGTCGAAAGACGCCTTAAACACATAGGGAATACCGAACTTTTCGGTGACTTTCACATAAGCTTCAGCAACCTGCATCGCCATGTCGCGGCTTTCCAATACGTTCATTCCGCCGAACAGAACGAAGGGTTTATTGTTGGCAACATCGAGTTTGCCAACCTTAATCGTTTTATCCATGGTCATTCCTTATGCACCCTTTTCGTGTTGCTCAATAGCGGCTTTGATATAGCTAATAAACAGCGGGTGGCCCTCGCGGGGTTTAGAGGTAAATTCTGGGTGAAACTGACAGGCCACGAACCAAGGGTGGTCGGCAATTTCTACGGTTTCTACCAAGGTATCATCGGCCGACCAGCCACCAATTTTTAAACCGGCTTTTTGCAACTGATCAACATAATTATTGTTCACTTCGAAGCGGTGGCGATGGCGTTCAACAATCACATCGGCATTGTAAATGTCGTGAATTTTAGCACCGGCCACTAAGCGACACTCCTGTGCGCCCAAACGCATAGTACCACCCAAATCCGAGGATTCATCGCGGGTTTCCACTTTGCCTTCTTTATCGATCCACTCGGTAATCAAACCAACCACCGGGTGCGGTGATTTTTTATTGAACTCGGTGCTGTTAGCACCTTCGAGCCCCAGTACATTGCGGGCGAATTCAATCACCGCTGACTGCATGCCTAGGCAAATGCCAAGGTAGGGAATTTTATTTTCGCGGGCATAGCGCACCGCCATTAACTTACCTTCAACGCCGCGCTCGCCGAAACCGCCGGGCACCAGAATCGCATCGGCAGACTCAAGAATTTTTACGCCTTTCTTTTCCACATCTTCGGCGTCAATGTAATTCACATTCACTTTGGTCTTGGTGTGAATACCGGCGTGGCTTAGCGATTCGTTCAAAGATTTATAGGCATCCAGTAAATCCATGTACTTGCCAACCATGGCAACGGTCACTTCGCGCTCGGGGTTGAGCTTGCCGTCGATAACAAAGTCCCACTCGGATAAATCCGCCTCTGGGCAATCTAAACCGAAGCGCTCCACCACAAAACTGTCTAAACCCGATGCCTTTAGCAGACCGGGAATACGATAAATGGTATCGCAATCGGGCAGCGGCACTACGGCGCGCTCTTCGACGTTGGTAAATAACGAAATTTTGCGGCGCGAATCTTCATCCACTTCCACTTCCGAGCGACACAACAATACATCGGGCTGCAGGCCGATGGAGCGCAGCTCTTTGACCGAGTGCTGGGTGGGCTTGGTTTTAGTTTCACCGGCGGTGGCAATATATGGCACCAAGGTTAGGTGGATAAGCAGCGCGCGATTGCTACCCAATTCCACCTTGAGCTGGCGGATGGCCTCTAAAAAGGGTTGCGATTCGATATCGCCCACTGTGCCACCCACTTCGACCAGCGCGATATCGTAGTCGGCGCCGCCTTCGAGAACCCGACGTTTTATTTCATCGGTAATGTGTGGAATCACCTGTACCGTGCCACCTAAGTAATCGCCGCGACGCTCTTTGCGCAAAACGGTTTCGTACACACGGCCGGTGGTAAAGTTATTGCGGCGGGTCATATTGCTCTTCAAAAAGCGCTCGTAGTGACCCAAATCTAAATCGGTCTCCGCGCCGTCGCCGGTAACATACACCTCGCCGTGTTGAAACGGGCTCATGGTGCCTGGGTCAACATTTATGTAAGGGTCTAGCTTTAGAATGGTCACTCGCTGACCTCGAGCTTCCAAAATAGCGCCCAAGGATGCCGAGGCGATGCCTTTTCCTAAGGATGAAACCACACCACCGGTAACGAAGATATAACGGGTCATGAGAACCTTTTTCCAGAACTAAGTGCAGCAAGAACAATGTCAATACTGCGGTGTTTAAAGACAGCTGGGTCATGATCAAACAATATTAACTAAACCGCTGATCGCAAAAACCAAGCAGTGCAATTAAAGACCAAAAACCCTGGGCTGGCTCACACCACACAAATGCACAAAACGCCAGAAAGCCTCACCGTTATCCGGTGCTTTCTAACGAACAATTGCGGTTGGGAGGAATCGAGAGCCACCACCCTAGAGATGGGACGCCAGACTACCAGAAAAGGCCTCTAGCCTCAATCAGCTTATGCGCTTGGACGGCTATTTTATGGAATGTCCCAGGTCAATGAGTAGCCATTTGGAATCAATTCACCGGCGCCTTGCTCCAGCCATAGATCGCCAACGGCCAATAACCTCTGGCCGTCACACACCAAGGGCACTTGATCTCTAAGCCAAGGGGGTAAGTTCACTTCCTGCAGCAATTTCTTCAGAGTTTGCGAATGGCTACGACCCGCCGGGTGCGAGCGCTCACCTTGGCGACGGGTTCGAACCAACCACTTACCCGATGCCGGTAGCGCTAAGCCATAGGCCGCGGGTCTCATGGCAACCCGCCCAACACCAAACCCAATTGGCTGATCAGGCCCAAGTTCTAGTGCGCCCTCCGGCACTGGTTCAAGCCTAGGGGTACAAAAAACCCGCGCCTGATAGCGCCGCAAACAGCTATCGGCAAGGTGAAAATCTACCTGGGCATCGGCTTTGGCATGGGTTAACTGTTCGAGTAGCTCAGCCAGCTGAGCGCTAGTTAGGGTTAAATTCAAACCAGCCAGCCAATAGCGCAGCACATTTTTTGCCCTAGGCGCCGAGAAACCCTGAATAAAAGCCAAACTCAAGGATCGGCCAAACTTGTCCAGTTCGGGCGCCTGAGGCAGACAACCAAGGTCTTGCACCGCCAACTCATCCAGCAGTTCTGCCGCCTCGGCCAAATGGCTAGCCGCCGCACGCCAGCGCTGGCTAAAACCCTGCCAGCGCTGAGCAATAGTGGGCAGCACGCGGTGGCGCAAAAAATTACGATCGAGCGACGTATCCTCGTTCGAGTGGTCGGTGACCCAGTCGAGCCCCTGCAGACGGGCATAAGCCTCTAGCTCAGCACGAGAACAATCGAGTAAGGGACGAACAATTTGCCCCTTGGCACAGCCGTCTATCACCAGCGGTGAAACCGGCAACATAGCCCGCAAGCCATGTACCCCAGCACCGCGCAAGAGCCGCAACAGCAGGGTTTCAGCTTGATCGTCTCGGTGATGGGCGGTCAGAAGCACACTATCCTGCGTGAGGGATTGGGCAAATGCCGCAAAGCGCGCCTGCCGAGCGGCATCCTCTAAACCGCGCCCCGCCGGCGCCACCTCGACCAGCTCAACCACCAGCTCAACGGCCAATTGATCGCAGGCGCGCTGGCAATGGTCTTGCCATTGGCCGGCCTGGGCCGACAGCTGGTGATTCACATGTAGAGCTTTGAAGGCCAAGCCGCTTTGGCTGAGCAAATGCAATAACACCATAGAATCCAAGCCGCCAGACAGGGCCAACCACAGCGGTTGCTGCTTGGGTATGTACTTAAAAAGCGTCGCTGCAGATAAAGACATAATGGCGCACGGCATTTACGAGGTCTGCAGAATAACGAATTCCCGGCCTCCATGGCCAGCACTGCGCTTATTTCTAAACACTCGACTACTCACAGCCTAAGCACTCGTTAACAACGATGACCGCCACGCTATTGGCTGAAGACGCCAATGCAACATCAACAAGCAGTAAGGCCATGCCGCCCGGTCTTAAACAGGGCAACCGCACTGACGCATTGCAGCCGATGTGATATGGCAAAGCGCCGGCGCCAACATCAAACCTAGGCCTTCATTCCATGCAAACGCTTTATAAGGTTTTCAAATACTCCAATAACTCCATGCGCTCGGCATCATCCAACGCTGGTAAAACTTGCCCATTGGGTTGCGCGGTTTTGCCGGCCGCATACTCGTGACCTGTGTTGTAATTGCCATAAATGGCGGTATTAAACGCAAAGCCTGAATAGCCCTGGGAGCGAAAGCCGACTTTCCTCGGGTCAAACTCTCTCGAGCCGACAACAAAATCATTCGGCCGGCACTCGCCTTCAACAAAATTATCCGCCGTGCAAGCCGGTAGTAATAAATCGTAAAGCGTCGGTACCGAACCGTTGTGCAGGTATGGCGCCGTGGCCCAGATACCGTTCAAAGGCCGAGCTTTATAGGCACGTAATGATTCATAGGGTTTCGCCATTGTATTGGGTGAATAATCGCCGCGTTTTATACTCGGCTTCACTTCGTTTTCATTGACGGTTAATAAAAAATCAAAAGCCCGCTCGGCCAACCACTCCACCCAGGTTTTATCTGGATCGCGCTCTAGAATGACATTGCGCGTGGTATAGCTAAGTATGCCCGCAATAGGCGCACGCGGCTCCAAATATAAGTCACCTACCTCCGTGTCGACATAGCGTCCTTCGACGATACCGCTACCACCAGAAAACTCTACGCTGTTGGCCGCCATTTTATTATCGGTAGCCACCTTATCGTAATGAGAGAACTTAGCGACAACCCGCCGCCTTGGATCGTCTCTAACGATATCGTCGTGGCAGGACGCGCAGTAGGCAACGAAATGTTTACGCCCTTTCGCCGCCATATCGCGATCAATGGCACCCAGCAATTGCTCCGGCCACTGCGGCGACATCAACGACTTCAACTGTTTCTCGACCAAGCGCAAATTGCGAATATCCAAAGAGGAGGTAAATTCAATATGGCCCTTGGAAAAGGATTGCTTATTAATAAACGCCATTGGGTTAATACCGGAATTATGTTCAAACTCCAAGGTACCAAACACGCCAATCACCTGGCCCGCGTTGCGCCCCAAGGGGCCAATACCGGCATTCTGCACAATGCCATTCCACTGCACGTAATCGTGATGAGGAATATCCCACAAAAAGGGGTAACTCACCGGAGCATCGGCCGGATTAAATAAATCATTGAGTAATTTCAAGCGCGCTTTCAAACTCACTTTTTTATTTAACTGGCCAATTATAAAATCCCGGTCCTGATTGCGCAGTAATTCCGGCATCGGCGCCATAGCCGCAATAAGATCGTCTGCCTCGGCCGCAGGCAAGTGCTGTTCAAGTAGCGGCTGCAACTGGGATTTGGTGATCAAATGTTCGAGCACGCGATTGTAAATGCGGCCAAAGGCATCCAAACGCGCATAGCCATAGTGGGTTAACGCACGGCCAGTATCGCGCGGCTTATTGACTAAGTTATAGGTGCCGATGCGTTGGCTGAAAATTTCTAGCTCATCTTGTATCGCTTCGGCTGAATCATAATCGCCCTGCTCCAGCACCTTGGCAGTAAATTCAGAAAGTAAATCCGCATTAGTCAGTGTGGCCTCTAGGGAGCGCCCCAAATCCAACATGAAGTTTTCCATGTCGGCCAAGGCCGGCCCGCCATCGATGCGAATACCGAGGCCCTGATAATTAATTTGCGTGGTGTGGCAAGCCGCGCAGGTAAAACCAAAATAGGGTTTACCTTTGTAGCTGTCGAGTGTCATACCAACAGGTAAACCATAGGGGTTAGAACTCGAGACCTGCTGCGGTAAATAGCGGTAACGCAGTATATGCGCTGGCGCGAAAAAGGGTTGCTGATCATCGACGTGCTTTAGATTCAAGGCAAAACTCATGGGCAGAAGGTTGGAGCCCTGCGAGGTGTTATAAAACCACAGGCGCTCACGGTTGCCCCAGCCCTGCTCTAAGTAGGCAATGGTTTTCGCCTCATCGCCAAATCTATCTTGCTCGACTACCAATGCGCCGGCATTGGGTTGATTATCCCAATAGTGATAAGCGCGATTACCCGCGCCAATAGCCGCCCAAATAATGACGAGCGCGACAAAAGCCAACAAGGCGCGCTTGAGGTAAGAAAACATTTTGCCAAAATCATGCGATTGAGAGGACATACCGAACCATCCCTGCTTAATATTATTTTTCGAGCGCCGCCTTATAGCGTCACTTCACCTATAAAAAAACAAACCGAAAAATTCAGCGCTGGGTCGAGCATTAGCCATGCCAAGACGCCTTAGGCAGACGAATCCAACGTCGTCAAGCGCACGATCGTACCGAGTTAACCTATAACAGGCCCGGCATTCATTCAGCGAACCACACAAAAACTTAACTAGCGCGCCCACATTGCTAGATCCAACTACTGAACCACATTCGCTGATAAAAGCCATCCAAGCTGATGGGAAAACCTAATGCTAGCGGTAACCAGTAGAGCCAAGCCAAGATAATCAGCGAAAATAACAGCAGTGACGCAACCGCAATTATCTGTCGAGCCACCCGAGAGCGAGGCGCTAACATCTTAGCACTCAGGAAGCACCAGGCCAGAGCGATAAAGGCAAACACACTTGCCGGCTCGTAGTGGTAGGCAAATAAACAGCGCCGCACCAGTATCCAAGGTAAAAAATTTGCCCAAAAACCTAAACAGGTTAGCGCCAAAAACCAAAAGGATGAGGCTAAAACACCAGCGCTCAACCACTGGTAACATTGGCGCAGCCAAATAGCGCTTGCGGCCAATACCGCAAAGAAACTGGCGACTGATAATACTGGGTTGCCGAGCAGGTGAATAACAGACACAGTTTGGGTGCCTGCGATGGGGGCAAACAGATAACTCATCGGCCGACCTTGATAGGGCCATTGATACCAAGCCGAACAATAAGGGTGATCATCCGCGCCCACTTCTAACGTATGAAAAGCACGCATGCGCTGATGAATTTCAACAAAGCCCCATTGATCTTCCAACAGTAAATACGGCTGCCACCAGAACCAATACACCACGCTAGGCACTAATAATAAAAACACCAACGCCTGCAGGGCGCTGGGGCCGCGATACCCTAAACTTTGCACACCCATTACGGGCCGCAGGTGATCCAAGCCAAAGCGCAGCACATGCACCAACACCAAGGCGAAAGGCAGCAGCCAAAAGGCTAAACCATTCCACTTTATCGCCACAGTAGAGCCCATTAAGACGCCAGAAAAAAGCAACCAACGCCATTGGTAAACACCTAGGTCATTATCGTTGGCTTTAACAAAAGCCCAGATAGAGGCCAAACCAAACGCCAACATAATGATGTTATTCAACGCCGCCCGTGCATCCACCACCAGCATGGCATCGGTGGCAACAAATAACGCGGCCAGCACCGCCAACAACCCACTGGCGGTTAAGCGCTTAACAAGTGCGGCGGTAAACCAGCAACATGCCACGCCCAGCAAGGCCGTTAACCAGCGATAACTGAGGGGATCTATGGCCGACCAAGCAACATCGTAATGGCCGTCAACCCAAGGTAACTGATAGTAAAGTGCGATGGCACCGGCGAATAAGTAATGCGGTAAGGGGGGATGCGCCGTGATAAACGGGGTCTCTCGCAAGCCATTGAGCAGCGCATAGCCAAACTGCGGAATATTGATCTCATCGAAGTAGGCATGATCGACCAAGCCTAGCTGCCAGAAGCGTAAAAACGCCGCCAGCAACAGCACCAGCCACAATAATTTTGTAGAATATTTTTCCAGTGAACCGAGACTCAGCGGAGAATGCGGTACCATTATCACCCACCTTTCTTATTGTCAGTCGCAGGCCTGTTTGTGCTTGCCGTCATTAACCAGGAAAATAATTCATGACCGCCAAACACACAGCACCCTTCGGCACTTGGTCTTCACCGATAAATGCGCAGATTCTAACACGCCAAAGCGTAAAATTAAGCCGCCCTCTGTGTCTTGGTAAGGATACCTATTGGCTCGAATCTCGCCCATCTGAACAGGGTCGCAGTGTCATCGTCAAACACAGCATAGGGCAAATGCCGGAGGATGTGACGCCGCCACAGGTGAGTGTTCGCTCCAAGGTAAACGAATATGGCGGCGGTGATTTTTGTGTCAGCGAGGCCTTTATTTTCTACGTCGACGCCACCGACCAACAAATCTATGCACTAGACCAACACCTAAATCAGATCAGACAAATAACCCACACGCCCAGCAGTCGCTATGCGGATTTAGTGTATGACCCGCTGCGCAACCGGCTCATTGCAATTCGCGAAGACTTTCCCGGCGCAGAGTTGGAATCCCTACACACCTTGGTTAGCGTTGATCTTGCCACAGGGCAAATAACAACGCTTGCCGAGGGCGATAGTTTTTACGCCAGCCCGGCGTTGAGTACTGACGGTAACCAGCTTGCCTGGCTCAGCTGGAATCACCCGAACATGCCCTGGGATTACAACCAATGTTGGCGAGCGGTATTCAACCAACAGGGGCAGCTGGAGCAGAAAAAAATTGTCAGCCCAGCGCAAAGCTCTAGCTTTCAACCGCGCTGGTCATCGCAACAGGAACTTTTTTTGGTCAACGACCAATCCGGCTGGTGGAACATCTATCGCCTTGCCAGCAACGCTGCCGATACGACTGGCGCACATTACAGCGCCAACACGCTCAAGCCCGTACTTGCGCTCGAAGCGGAGTTCGCCACACCGCAGTGGGTGTTTGGCATGTCTTGCTATGACTTTCTCAATCAAAACACCTTATTTGCGACTTACACACAGCAAGGCCAATGGCGGCTCGCCAGCATCGATTTAACCCAGCCGCAACCAACACTCAGCCACATCGACAATGGCTTTTGCGATATTTCCTCGATCAGCTGCGCCGGCAATCACAGCGAACAACGGGCGGTATTGCTTGCCGCCTCCAGCAACCAGGCGCAAGGCGTGTGGCAGTGGCACAATCAACAGTGGCAATGTTTAAAGCAGTCCATTGTTAGCCCGCTCGAATCAGACACTATTGCCTGCGCGCAAGCCATTAGCTTTGCCACCAGCCACAAGGATAAGGCGCACGGTTTTTACTACCCGCCCACAAACCCCAACTATGCAGCGCCGGCGGGAGAAAAGCCGCCACTCATTGTGCTGTCCCATGGCGGCCCTACGGGTGCTACGGAAACCGCATTAAATTTTAAAATACAATATTGGACCAGCCGCGGCTTTGCCGTGCTGGACGTAAACTATCGCGGCAGTACCGGGTACGGCACAGCCTACCGGAATCGATTAAAAGGCCAGTGGGGTATATTCGACGTAGACGACGTGTGTGCCGGCGCACAATATTTGGTGGCTCAGGGGCTAGCCGACGCCAAGCGGCTAATTATCAAAGGCAGCAGCGCCGGCGGCTATACCGTACTCGCGGCGCTCACTTTCCGCGATACTTTCAGTGCCGGCACTAGCCTTTACGGCATCGGCGATCTTAGCGCGCTGGCCACAGACACCCATAAATTTGAAGCGCGTTACTTAGATTCACTAGTAGCGCCCTGGCCGAGTGGCGAGCCCACCTACCGCGAGCGATCGCCCATCCACCATGTGCAAAAACTCACCTGCCCGGTGATTTTTTTCCAAGGTTTGAAAGATAAAGTGGTGCCGCCGAATCAAGCAGAAATGATGGTTGCCGCCTTGCGCCGGCAACGCATCCAAACCGCCTATGTCAGCTTTGCCAATGAAGGCCATGGCTTTAGAGAAGGTCAATCTATCGAGGATCAACTGGAGCTGGAACTGAATTTTTACGGCAAAATTTTCAACTTTCCCGTACAACCCACGCGCGCGGACTTTCAACTCATTGGCGAGATATAGGCCAGCAGTAGCGCTGCAAAAAAAATGCAGCGCTACCCGTTAATTATTTAAGTAAACCGTACACACCGAGAGAATAGGCGCGCTTTTGTTTGGCTTTGTCGAGCGAGCCCAGCGCCACGGTTTTACCCAAGGCGAGATCGCCGTTATAAGTTCGACTATCGCCCGTGCCCATGTCCACATGAGCTATCACTTGATCGGGAAAGTAATAGCCCAGCAGGTCGCCCTGCTCTACCCCGACACTGACGGGAAAATTAACACGCTGCTTGCCCGCGGCGGCTACCGCCAACAATTTACTCTCCCACACCACCACAAGGTTGCCGTCGATGGGCCTCAGCACCTTCACTTTAAAATTGCCCGGCATGGAAAAATAAGCGCCAACGCCGGTTAAAATACCTTCGCTGGGCATCGCGTTTTGCACATCGACCAAGAGCAAATTTTTCTCGCCTTGGGTTTCTGTGGTTTGTTGGCGCGCAACCTGCTCGCCGCCCACGTAATCCAACAGGTCACCTTTGACCAACAGTTCTTTTAACAAATCAATTTGATCCTGAGCGAAATTGCGCATCAAACCACGTAGCTGCGACGACTCCTGCACCCGCGAACTCTTTTCCGTCCCCAACACCCCCATGACGCGGTTCAGTTCGGCCACGTCGGCCTGTAATTGCGCCTCCCTTTGTGACAGTTCCTTGATCGATTGCTGCGCGGCTTTTAATTCACCGCTCAATTGTTGATTCTGTTGTTGTAACTGCTGAATATTTTGCGGTGCTTGGCAGGCGGTGAGCCAAAGCGCGAGAGAAATGAAACCGATAAACTTGGCGTAGATGTACATAGTCGACTCCGTAATGACTGCCCAAGGCGATACGCTATTGGGAGGCTACTTGAAAACGCTGGCTCAATAATAGTTGGCCTTCTAACATAAGGTCGATGATATAGCCGCCGGTGGAAAAACCTTCAACCGGCCTGTCGATGCGAAATACTTTTTCACCCTGCTTACCACTCACTACCACCGGCACTTGGGCAATTTGTAAACTGCGCGAGCCGTCAAACAAAATAGCCTGAAGTACCGCCGTTTGCTCAAAATTGCGAAACTGCATGCCGATATAAATGGTTCTGTCCACGCCCTGAACCAAGGGTTGAGCCGGATCAAAGGTTATGGCGTCGCTAGTGCCCACGCGCAAACTATCCACGCGCGGTGATGCAGCATCGACAGCGCTGGCTAACGCCTGCTGCGCGGAGCGTAAATTTGCCTGCTCAGGCAGTAAAGCCAAGGCCGCGCTTAATTCCTGCTCGGCGCGATCAAATTGCTTTTGACTGATCAAACTACGCACTTGATCGCTGGTCGCTTGGCTGCTCTTGGCGATGCCCTCGCGCGCCAAACGATTATCCTTATCCAAAGCCAACACGGCTTGGTACTGGCTCACAGATCCATCGCGCCCATAGATATTAGCCGCCGCAGTCTGGCGTTTCGCCTGGCTTAACAAGTCCTCAATGCGCGCTTGCCGGTCTTTTAGCTGAGCCTCTAGTCGCGCCGCCTGTTGCTGCTGCGCTAACAAGCCAGCGTGATCTGGACTCACCGCTAAACCACGGCTCACCATGCCCTTGGCAGACAGCCAATCGCCCGCATTCAACTTGCTCGCGGCCAATTGGGCGTAGCGATCGGCCACGGCATCCAAGCCCGCTTTAGCGTCGCGATTGTTTGGCTCGCGCTGTAACACGCTATTAAAGCTCTCAACCGCATTATCGCCACTGGGCGAAGATAACGCATCGCGCGCTAACTGTTGCTGACCGAGGGCAAGCGTCTCTGTAATCGCCTCGGTATCCGCCAAACGGCGTTCGAATTTTCGCAGTCCGGCCTCTTGCGCTAGGGCCGGAAAACTCTGGGCAGCGGAATCTAAAAGCGCGCGCATCCTTAAGACGTTTTTTGCATCTAGTGCCGCCTGCAACTGATCGCGATAAAAACCGCGCACGCGCTCCAGCCCTTGCTGAGCACGAAGGCGATTATCTTGATCCAGCAATGCTGCCTCATAAATATCGGCCAAAGCCTGGGCTTGACTTAAATCCGCGTCGAGCGCGGCAAATAATTGGTCGGCTTGCGCGAAGGGGTCTGCGCTGGCGCTATCGCCGATAGCAGGACTGGTTGCCGTTGTTTCCTGGGGCGTTGGCGTCGAGCGCTTGGCTATCACGCCGTTGTCGCGCAACACGGGCTGGGTATCCGCTAACACGCGGTCGGCATGGCCTGTTTTAGGCGCTGCCGGCGCAGGCGTATTAAGCTTCGAGCGCTGAGTATCGGTTTTGGGTTGGCTTGGGCTGGAAACATCAGGGGTTGCAGTATCGAGTGGGATAACTGCGCCGTCAGAAGATTCGTGTATGGTTTGATGCGCATTACCTAAATCGTACAAGGTTTGCCATTGTTCAGCAGAGAGCGATACGCCCTGCTGTTTAGACCAATCCAGTGCACCGTGGTGCCATTGGGTAATCGCTTCCGCCCAAGGCACCGGCAACAATTGCCGAAAAGCAAAGGCAAATAGCAACGCCAAGAATGTTAGCCAAATACTGTTGCGCAACCAATGGCTGGTGCCGAAAGGGTTACTGGCCGGACGCGGCTTAGATTGAGTCGGCGTCGATTGACCCGATTGCGGCCAGTGCTGAGTCGACCCGAGATCTTGGTCGTCGTCAAATTCGCCGACGTCGCGAATCAACTGGGTGTCGATAGCACTGCTGATCACCGTAGGAGCATTTTGATCGGCGGTAACAACCCGCTTGGCCGCCAATTCAATCAGCTCGTCAACCCGGCGCAATTGTTCGTCGTCGATCTGCTCTAAATCTGCCACTAACTCTGAGCCAGATTGATAGCGTTTGTCTGGATTTTTGGCCAATACTTTATCGATGATGGGCTGGAATACACCAAAGGCCGCCTGCAGCTTCGGCACAGGTTCAGACACGTGCTTAATACCCACCGCCACCGCTGAGTCGGCATCGAAGGGCACTCGGCCAGTAACCAATAAAAACAACACCACACCGAGACTGTAAAGATCGGAGCGCGCGTCGACGGTTTTACCCTTAGCCTGCTCCGGGCTCATATAATGCGGCGTGCCGATGGCCGTGCCGGTTTGGGTCATGCCGGTTTCGATGCCCGCCATGCGCGCGATACCAAAATCCATTAACACGGCGCGACCATCTTCATCGTGCAGCATAATATTTTCGGGCTTCACATCGCGGTGCACATAGCCTTTGCGCGCTGCGTAATCCAGGGCGCGGGCAATATCCTTCACCACCCGCAAACCTTCGGCGCGGCTTAGCTTGGTTCTTTTCTGTTTAAGATCCTGCCCGGGCACATATTCCATCGACAGGTAGTGGCTGCCCTCGTGTTCACCGACATCGTAAACCGTGACAATATTGGGGTGCACCAAGCGCGATACGATTTTTGCTTCGCGTAAAAACCGCTCGCCGAAGGTAGGATCGCGCAGCAGCTCGGGTGACAGTACTTTAAGCGCAACTTCGCGCTCAAAACTTTGTTGAATAGCGAGGTACACGGTAGCCATGCCGCCCCGGCCAAGGGTATCGATAATGTTGTAACCGGGTATTTCCATGAGGCCTTATAGTTCTGATTATGAGCACTCGCACCAACAAGGGGTGCAGAGGGATATTTATGCCGTGTTGGGTCAGTTTAGTCAAATCCCATTGTACCCTGAATCTATTTAGGACTCTGCGGCAATTAAGCCAACACCATTGGGCTATGTTTGCTTAAATACTCAACAATCCCTTCCGCATCAGCCCTAAATTGGGGACTTTATACCGCAATTCGTCTGGTCACTTTATCCAGCATTTTTAGCGCTGGTTACTTTATAGCCAGCTCAAACTTGGAATTTTTCTATGACCGCCGCCTCACCGCTCGCTCAGCTAACACCAACCAGCCTCTGGCGTCATTTTCAGATGCTCTGCGACACGCCTAGACCGTCGAAGCAGGAGCAAGCGGTGGTCGACAAGATCCTCAGCTTTGCCAAAAGGCACAATTTAGACGCCCAGCTCGATCAGGTGGGCAACGTTATTATTCGCAAAGCCGCTACCCCCGGCATGGAAAACCGCCAAACTGTGGTGCTACAAAGCCATCTGGATATGGTGACGCAAAAGAACAACGACAAACACCACGACTTCGCCCGCGACCCGATAACCCCGGTGGCCGCAGGCGATTGGATAAGGGCCGACGGCACAACCCTGGGCGCCGATAACGGTATTGGTGTGGCGGCGATTTTGGCGCTGCTGGAAAGCCAAGATATTCCCCACGGGCCATTGGAAGCGCTGCTCACCATCGATGAAGAAGCGGGCATGACCGGCGCCAAAGGCTTGAGCCCAAACCTACTCCAGGGCTCGCTGCTGTTTAATTTAGATACCGAAGCAGAGGGCGAGCTGTACGTGGGTTGCGCCGGCGGTATCGACGTCAACGCCTGCCTCGAGATTGAATGGCAAGCCACGGAAGTCACTCAAACCGCCTTAACACTCGAGGTTCGAGGGCTCTTGGGCGGCCACTCAGGGCTAGATATCCATTTGGGGCGGGGCAACGCCAATCAGCTGGCGGCGTTATTCATCGCGCGCCTGTCCGATGCACTACCGGTACAAATAGCCAGCTTCAATGGCGGCAGCTTGCGCAACGCCATACCGCGCGAAGCCGAAGCCGGCCTGGTTGTGCCCAGCCAATTGCTCGATGCGGTAAAGGCCGCGTTTAATAAGTTTAAAGCCGACATGCAGCAAAGCTACCAGCAGGTAGAACCACGCTTGGCATTGAGCTTGTCGGAAACGCCTCAGCGCCCAGAGCAAGCTATGTCCAGCGTGCAATCTCGATTGCTCTGCTCCGCCCTGCTCACCTGCCCGAGCCACCCCTTGCGCATGAGCGACTCCCTGCCCGGCGTGGTAGAAACATCGAATAACCTCGCACGGGTCAGGTTCGAGGGCGCTAAAGTAGAAATTTGCTGCCTAGTGCGCAGCCTAACGGATGTGGCGCGGGATGATCTGGCTGCAAACCTGTGTCGCCACTTTCAAATGATTGGCGCCGACAGTATTACTAAGGGCGCCTACCCCGGCTGGACCCCCAATATGGCCTCGCCGTTACTGGCGGTAATGCGCGAGGTCTATCGCAATAAATACCACAAAGAGCCGGCAATAAAGGTGATTCATGCGGGCCTCGAGTGTGGACTGTTAGGTGCAATTTACCCAGAATGGGACATGATTTCCTTTGGCCCAACCATTCATTGTGCGCATTCGCCTGATGAAAAGGTGCATATCGCCTCGGTGGCCGGCTTTTGGGATTGCCTGATCGCCGGCCTAGCCGCTGTGCCTTTGGCCAACAACAAAGGCGCAGCCTAAGTAGCGCAAACCTGCAGCCCGTCCAGTTCAGGAGGTACACCCAATGAAACTCATCACGGCCCTAATCGCCGTATTTTGCCTTGCAGGCTGTGCCAGCAAAAAGCCCATTATTGATAAAAAGGGCGTGGATATGGTCGCCTACGAGCAGGATTTACACGAGTGTCAAAGCTATGCCGCCGAGGTGGATAAAACCGGAAAGGTTGCCGGAGGCGCAGCCGCCGGTGCGGTGGTGGGTGGCGCCATAGGCGCAGTTTTTAACGGCAGTCGCGGCGCTAGCCGCGGCGCGGGAGCCGGCGCCATCGGTGGCGCGGCCAAGGGCGCCGCCAGTGGCGAGCGCGAGCAGGCCCAAGTGGTTAAAAATTGTTTACGCGGGCGTGGCTATCGCGTTTTAAATTAATTCATGCATTCAGACTTAACAGCAGGAAGAATTATGCACATCAGCAGTGATTTCGACGCCGGTAATATTGAAGTAATTCAATGCACCGAGGCCAACAACATTGAACTGGCCATTCGCAAAGATAACCAATCGGATTTTTATCAGTGGTTTTACTTTCGCCTCACCGGTGCCGAAGGCCAAGCCTGCAAACTCAACATTACCAATGCTGGCACGGCGGCCTACGTCGGCGGTTTTAAAGATTATCAAGCGCTGGCGTCTTACGATCGCGACAACTGGTTTCGCGTCGACACCAGCTTCGACGGCAAGACCCTGTGCATCGAGCACACCCCGGCCACCAATAGTATTTACTTTGCCTACTTCGCGCCCTACTCCATGGAGCGCCACGCCGATTTGATAGGCTGGGCCAGCACAGATACGCGAGTAACCTATGAGCGTTTAGGCTCAACCCTCGATGGCCAAGATATGGATTTATTAATCGTCGGCGATCAAGCGGCGCATAAGAAAAATGTTTGGGTTATCGGTCGCCAGCATCCCGGCGAAAGTATGGCCGAGTGGTGCATCGAAGGTTTTCTCGAGCGCCTGTTAGATGACAACGACCCGGTAGCGCGGGAATTTCTTAACCGCGCCAACGTCTTCGTGGTGCCCAACATGAACCCGGACGGCAGCCGCCGCGGCCACCTGCGCACCAATGCCGTGGGCAGCAACTTAAACCGCGAATGGCAAAACCCCAGTGCCGAAAAAAGCCCGGAAGTGCTGTGCGTGCTAAACAAAATGCACGCCACCGGCGTAGACCTGTGCCTAGATGTACACGGCGACGAAGCCCTGCCTTACAACTTCATTGCCGGCGCCGAAGGTATAGCCGCGTGGGATGACGAGAAGCAAGCCGATTTAGATTTCTACAAGCGCCAGTTAATGGCCACCAACCCCGATTTTCAAATTGCCAAAGGCTATGAAGTAGACGCGAAAGGCACGGCCAATCTCACCATTTGCACGAATTTTATTGCCCACACCTTCAATTGCTTGGCCATGACCCTGGAGATGCCGTTTAAAGACACCATCGATTCACCGAACGAACTCGAGGGCTGGTCGCCGGCGCGCAGCAAGCATTTAGGCGCGTCCAACCTCGCCGTTATGCTAGGCTATTTACAATGTAAATAGCCCTGTTCACCGAGTGCGAAAATGGATGATCGTAACGCTTATTTATCACTCCTGATAAGCGCCATTTGGGCGCTTGTTATTTCATCTACATCGGCGGCCAGCAACAGCCAGCCGCCATTAATTTTCAACACCAGCTTGCGCCCCCCCTACCAAGTTCTCGGTGCCGCTGGGCAATTATCTGGTCATACGGTGCAGGCCATGCGCTGCATCAGCCAACATATGAAACAGGATTGGCAGCTCTATATCACGCCTTGGGCGCGCGGTTTGCACAACTTAAAGGCAGGCACCATCACCGGCGTGTTCCCCGTTTACGAGGCGCCAGAAGCAGGCCGACTCTCCGCACCGCTCATGGTGGAGCGCTGGTTTTGGTACTACACCGAACAACGAAATTACTACGAAAAATCAGTCAAGATTGGCGCCGTGCGCAATAGCAACGAACATCACTGGCTCAACAGCCAAGGCTTGAAACCGCGGGTATTGGTGGCAGAGGAAGCGCAATTAATTCGGCTCTTACAACAGGGGCGCATTGATGGCTTTGTGTCCAATGAACTGTCGGCCGCCTATTGGATGGACTCGGAAAAGGTCAACACCAGCCACTGGCAGCAGCGCTTCGTGCGCTTTACGCCACTCTATTTAGCGCTTGCCGAGACGCCAGCACCAGAGCAACGCTGGGTCGACGAGGTCAACTTTTGGGCCAGCCAATGCTCGATCGGCACCACCTTATTAACCGACAGCGAGAAGGCGACCCTATCGGATAAGCTTCGAGACTATATTCAGCAACTGCCATTGGCGGATATCAATGCGCTGCTTGCACAAAAACAACCGCAATTAAGTGCTCAGCAGCTGAGCCAGCGCGAGGCCATTTGGCAAGAAAAAACCTTGGCCAATATCGATTTCATTGACCATACCTTATCGAAGAAACTGCAAGATTTTGTCAGCGCCCATCCAGACGTGATCAGCGAGGTGTTTATCATGGGCGAGCAAGGTGAAACCCTCGCTTGCAATCATAAGCTAAGCGACTACTGGCAGGGCGATGAAGATAAATTTCTCAAATCCCAAAGCCTGGCCGGCGGCGAATTTTTTATCGAAGCCATCGCCTACGATGCCTCCAGTCAAGCTTTTGTGGCTCACGTTTCTTGGCCCATTTACCTGCAGGGGCTGAGACAGGGCAGCATCACACTCGGCGTGCGAGTGGAAAAGCTATTGGCCAAACGCGACTAACTGTTTCGGCGCTTGCGCCCAGCCAACCAAATACCAAAGCCGGTCATGGAGAGCACAATAATTAACAGTGCCACGGCATCCATCAACCAAGGCCCGAGGCCGAAAGTGCGGCCGGCGTGCAAGTCCAACATCAGGCGCTCCCAATTAACCTCGGCGCTTACCCACTGGTTTTCAATCCCGTTGAGAATATTTTCTGGCAGCGGCACTTGCGCTGCGGGAAAGAAATCCGTTGGTGTGACCGGCTGCCAAGACAAGCCTTCCACATCGACGAGAAAAAATGCGGCCGCACTTTGCACACAGGGTTTAGCATCGCACAAGCCTAAGGCGGTAACAGGCTGAGGTAGGTCATAACTCGCACCAATGCGCTCCACCAACTCGCCAGCGCCTGTGATCATCAATAATTCGCGCCCGCAGGCAGCTAAAAATAATGCCTCGCCCGCCGCCACCACTGAAAATTGCTCGGTGCGGCAGTTGCTGACTCTACGATGTTGAAAATAGAGATGATCGCCCGCTTGGGAAAGAAATTGCTGATTGGGGAGTTGATAACTCGCAACGGGGGTTTCAGTGATGCCGTATAACTGCAACAGTACCGCATAACCCAAGGGCCGTTCGGCCAAGGCAAAATCATCTGTGTGGTTGAGCATCAAACCCGTCACAGACAACCAGAGCAATAATAAAATTAAGGTGAGGCCAAGCCGCTTGTGCCAGCGCCACAGGATGGGTCGCCAATATTTTCTGAGCATAATACACGCGCCGCCTCGTCAGGAGGCACAACCACCTGTTGGTGAAAATAAAGCGCAAGTCTAGCGATTTTTTGCAGTGCACGCACGGATAATGTCGCGCCGCTAATACCATCGATACGTTTATCCAGCTGTTGCGAGTCTGGCGCAAAACCAATACCGACGAACTGCCGGGTAAAACTCTCGTAGCGCACCTCACCACCGCGAACTTCGCGATACTCCAACACCTGAAGGCTCTGCACCCGGCCCTGATCGACAACGACACCCACCGTAATAGGTAGCTCTTTGCCAATTTCCTCCAATACCCAAGCGGTTTTATCGCCTAAGCGATAATAACGGCTGCGCAGCCCGGGGTTGCGGCTGAGAATATCGGTGGCAGCTTGTTTTTGTTCGGGGTTTAACCACAGGGTTTTCGCGCTGGCTGGCGCGTCAAAACTTTGCGCGACGAAGGCATCGACGCTTAAAAATACACCGCGCTGGGCAACTGCCTGTGCGGACATCAAGCCGATAACAAGCACCAGCAAAAACTTCACCGGTAAAAAGGCAGCAGCCGTCAACGCCCTAGCGTCGACGGCTTTCTGGGCGCGCTTAGAAAGAATAACCAACACCTAAGTTAAAGCCTTCGTATTTATCTTTACCATCTGGAACTTCTTGGCTCAGCAGGTCAAATTTAAACACAGCATTAGGCGCCAACCAGTAGTTCACACCCACAGACCACTCGCTGTATTCGGAGTCGGCGCTATCGGCGGCTTCGTTATCCCAAACGCTGTAGCGAATAAACGTGCCCCAGTTTTCATTGATGCGGTAACCCGGCTCTAGGTACCAACCGTTCTGCTCGCTCGCACCGGCCTTGGTGTCTTCAATCATGTCGTTCAGTTCCCACTGCGCATACAGGGCGCGCAAGGAAAAACCGCCGGTTTGATAAACCGCATGCGCTTCCATCAGCGTGGCATCGAGTTTGCCCTGACCTAGGTAGTCTTCGCCCTGCAGCATATCGTCTTGATATTGCAGTGTGGCGGCCAATTCCAAGCCCGGCACGGCAGTGTACTTAATGCGACCGGTGTAGGCGAAGGTGTCGGCTGGTGCTTCGGCAACTTTCTGGCGGCCATCGCGGATTTTGTATTTGCCATCGGCTAGATACAGGCCCGAGTGAGCGGCGGCGTTATAGCTCCAACCCTCGGCCAATTCACCTTTAAAATTCAAACCACCTTCCCACCAAGTCGCAGGAATAATGTTCTTTTCAACGTTATTGCGCTCAACGCCGTAAAAGCTATCTGGCTCGTGGGTTTCGTTCAAAATACCCACGGGCATTAAGAAAATACCCGACTGCAAGCTGTGGTTGTTGGCGTAATCCCACTCGATGTAAGCCTGTTCTAACTCAACTTCACCGGGCTTGCCGTCACCGGCTAATGAATGCTCTAGCTCAAACTCAGAATAAAAACGAACCTTGTCGTTAAACTGATGGCCGAAAAATAAGACAAAGCGGTGGAAATCGATCTCATTTTTATCGGCAGCGCCATCGACACCGTTCAAACGGTTGAGGTGCAATTCACCATAGCCGCCGATGCTGGTTTTCGATGCGCCAGTGCTCGCGACTGATTGCTCAACGGCAGCGGCGGTGGCTTCAATTTTTACATTCAAATCTTGCTCGGTTACTACCACTTTTTTATCTGTGGCTTCCAACTTCTTTTGCAGCGCTTCAATTTGCGCTTGTTGCTGCTTAATAAGCTCGAATAGCTCTTCACTGGTGGGAGTTGCGGCCTGCGCAGATAACGTCAGGCTGCTAACAGCTAACGCCAAAAGTGATTTCTTCAACATGTGTATTCCCTTGATGAGGTGGTGACTTTCTAATGGCGCGGATGTTAATGCTTTTGAGAAACGTTATCAACTGCGTTTAGAGTAAGCTTGCGTTTTATTGACTTAACGCAACACCAATTAACATCGAAAGAATAAGTACGACCTGACGGATCAAAGCAGGATCAAAGGGTCAGACTGATCTTGGGGCTCGTAGGGGGCGGCCATCCGCCTTGTAACTTGTAGGGGACGGCCATCCGCCTTGTGGCTTGTGGCTTGTGGCTTGTGGCTTGTGGCTTGTGGCTTGTGGCTTGTGGCTTGTGGCTTGTGGCTTGTGGCTTGTAGCTTGTAGCTTGTAGCTTGTAGCTTGTAGCTTGTAGCTTGTAGCTTGTAGCCAAAAACATTAGAACGCATTTTTCCCAACGAATTAGCGCAATAATCAAAAAGCCCAAATAAGCGGAATAATCGCCGTGCCCACTAACCACATGATGATATTCAGGGGCACGCCCAAGCGCAGGAAGTCGCTGAAGCGGTAGCCACCGGCCGAGTAAACGAAGGTATTGGTTTGGTAGCCAATGGGCGTGGCAAAACTGGCGCTGGCACCGAACATCACCGCCACCACGAAGGGCCTTGGGTCCACACCCATTTGCTGGGCAACGCCAATTGCCACAGGCACAACCAGTACAGCTACGGCGTTGTTACTGAGAATTTCGGTCAGGATGGAGGTGAGCAGGTAAATAAGGCTCAACATCAGCCAGGGGCCAAGATAGGGCGACCAGATTAAAAACTGATCGACAATTAGCTGCACCAAGCCAACCTTAGTCATGGCAATACTAAACGCCAGCATGCCCAGGATAATCATCAGGATGCGCCACTCCACCGACTTGTAGGCGTCGTCTACGTCCAAACAACCGGTGGTAATCACCAGCGCGGCAGCAATAATGGCCAAGCCTTCGATAGGCATCACATTAAACGCCGCCAGCACCATCACCAACAACACCGACAACACTGCCAGGGGCGCCTTATCGCGGCGGTAGGCGCGCTCCTGCACGGCATTGAGGGAAATCATGTCGCCGTTGTCGGAAAACTTTTTAATCTGCCCAGCGCTGCCCTCAACCAACATCACGTCGCCAAACTGCAATTGCAGGTCATCTAAGTTGGTTTGAATATTTTCATCTTGGCGATGCACGGCGAGCACGTGAATACCGTAGCGCGCAGTGACGTTCAAATCGCGCATCGGTCTATCGCAGTAGCGCGAGTTGCGCCCAACGATAGCCTCCACCAAGATCACATCGCGGGTGGCGATAGTTTCAAATTTTTCATCGCCATTATTGGTGAATTCCAACAGGCCATTTTCCCGCAGCTCCACCACGTCTTGCATATTGGTGTGCAATATCAAACGGTCGCCCGACTGCAACTGGGTTTCCCGCGATGGCTCGGTAAGCTCTTCATCGCCGCGAAAAATACGCAACACCTGATTGCCCGAATTGCCGTTCAAATCGGCCTCGGCGATAGTTCGGCCGATCATGGGCGAGTTGTGCGGCACCATCAAATCGGTCATGAAGGTACGGTCGCCACTGACTTGCAGCTGGTTAGAAATAGTTTCCCGGTCGGGCAATAGACGACTGGAAAACAGCACGATAAAGGTCATACCCACACTCGCCATCACTGCGCCCAACAGGGTGATCTCGAACATGGAAAATGGCTGCATACCGAAATCGCGCGCCACACCGTCGGCCAAAATATTGGTCGAGGTGCCAATCATGGTCATGGTGCCGCCTAAGATAGAGGCGTAAGACAAGGGAATCAGCAGTTTTGACGGCTTGATATTGCGGCTGCAGGCCAAGGCAATGGCCACGGGTGTGAAGATGGCCACCACCGGCGTGTTGTTAATAAAAGCCGACATCACCATGGCCGAGAGCATCATCACAATCAAGGCTTGGCGCGGGCTCTGACCCGAATACTGTTTAATACGCGAGGCCAGCCACTCCACGCAACCGGTGCGCTCGAGTGCCGCCGACAAAATAAACATACAGGCAATGGTGGCTGGCGCATTGTTGCTTAGCACCCCCAGCACTTCCTTGCTGCTTAAAATACCCGACACCAACAAGATGGCGACGGCAATGCCCACCACCACATCGGGGCTGAATTTTTCTTTAATAAAGGCGTATAACATCCACGCCAGAAGGCCGGCAACCAGCAGCAGAGAGAGTGATTCTGAATAGTCGAGCAGACTGCCCATAATGGTGTAACACCGAGCCTAAACCGAAATTAAGGGGGCAAGATAAAAGACGGTCATTATAAAGTCTAAGATTATTTCCCGCTGTTTATATAACACTTGGTTATTTAAAGGCCAAAATCAAAAAAAGCCCCATGAGGGGCTTTTTCAACGCGCGGTCCGCTTATTCAGCGCTGGCGGCGGCCTCGTCGAGCAGGGCTTTAAGCTCGCCCTTGGCGTGCATCTCGGTGACGATGTCACAACCGCCAATCAACTCGCCCTTCACCCACAGCTGCGGGAAGGTGGGCCAGTTAGCGTACTTTGGCAGTTCGGCGCGAATGTCCGGGTTAGACAGAATATCCACATAGGCAAAACGCTGACCACAAGCCATCACGGCCTGAGACGTGCGCTGTGAAAAGCCGCACTGTGGCGCATTAGGTGAACCCTTCATGTAAAGGATTACGGTGTTTTCAGCAATTTGTTGCTTAATTGTATCGATAGTGTCCATCGGGTACTCCGGCCTTTGTGTCATGTTGCTCTACAGTCAATTCCGACTATAGCACTCAAGTATTGCCGGCATTCTACCCTAACGCCGGCGAAAAGTAATACCGGGAATAGCGCTGCACTCAACCTGTTTTCGCGCCACAAGCTACTATAAAACCTTCGCACGAAAGCCATTTTCCTTTCATGCGGCGTTATAAATGTGCTCAATCGGTCATTTACTTTAGTAAACTCGCTCTTTGCGCGCATTTTTGCCTTGTTTGAAAGAAAAATCATCTTCCGTGCATAGGTTTCACTATAAAGTACGCACTCAATGAATTTTTATTGCGCAGGACCACCCACATGGCCGCCACACCCGAGTACCTTGCCGCTGTTAAGCTTCTGTCAGACCGCATCGTAGAAGCCCAGAAGCCAATCCGCATTCTCGATGCCGTGAAGTGGAACCACCAGATCAAACAAGAATTCTTCAAGAGCAAGTTCAAAAGCCTACCCAAGGTCGACGCCGCTTATTACACCCAGCACTGCCCGCTCGGCTTCGACCCGCACACCAAGCGCAAAGAATTTCACGACATAGAGCGCGACATCAATCGCCAGCTGGGCCAACTAAGCCCGGTGACCGGCATGATGCGCCGCGCCTGCCGCGAATACCAAATGGTGGTGCGTCTGCTCGAGGCGCGCGGTGGCGAAGAGTTTGGCGACCTGTCGCAAGAACTCTATGGCTCGGCCTCCGATGTCTTTCACGCGGGCGACCCGACGGTGGCAGAACTCGGCACCAACATGGAAGAAACCTTGGTGAACTTGCTCAAGCACAGCTCCATGAATGAAGACGCCAAAACCATCGACGCCGAAACCGCCGTACAAGAACTGAATAAGCGCATGGCCCACGTGTTTCCCAACGACGGCATCCGCGTGATGATCAGCGATGGCATCACCGCCGACGCCGCCGCCGGCACCGATTACATCAAAATCCGCAAGGGCGCGCTGCTCAACAATAACGACATAGACGTGCTCGAAGCGCACGAGGGCTGGGTGCACTTAGGCACCACGCTCAATGGCATGGCCCAGCCCTACTGCACCTTTTTAGGCAAGGGTCAGCCCTCGGCCACCGTCACCCAAGAAGGCCTCGCGGTACTGACCGAAATCATCACCCTGCGCTCAACCCCATCGCGCCTGTACAAATTGATCAACCGGGTGCGCGCCGTCACCTTGGCCGAAGACGGCGCCAATTTTATCGACGTGTTTAATTACCTGCGCTCGAAAGAACTGAACGAAGACGACAGCTACGTTATTGCCAGCCGGGTATTTCGCGGCAGCACACCCACCGGCAGGCCCTTCACCAAAGATATCTCTTATATGAAGGGCTTTGTGCAAACCTTTAACTTCATGCGCTTAGCCGTGGCGCAGGGCAAGCTGGAAAAGCTGCCACTGCTGTTCGTGGGCAAGATTCAATTAGAAGACCTCAGCACCATTGAGCAGCTGATGCAGGAAGGCATAGTGCTGGCGCCCAAATTCGTACCACCCCATTTTGCCGACCTGAAAGGCTTGGCCGCATGGCTGTCGTTTAGCCGCTTCATTGCGGCACTGAATTTCCAGCAATTGGAGTCCGACTACGCATCTCTGTTATCGTGATGGTCAAACGGGGCGCGCAGCTAAAAAATAAACGAGCCCTTGTATTGCCAAGGCACCAATAGATCAATAGAATTATCTGCACTTTACATACACACAAACCGCAGAATCTGCGGTTTTTTATTTAAACGGCCTAAATACCTCAAGGGAAGCGACGCACATGACCACCCAGGCTTTAATGAACAACTACGGCGAGAGAAAGTTAACCATCGTTAAAGGCCAAGGTTCGCGCGTGTGGGACGACCGAGGCAATGCATACTTGGATGGTATTTCCGGTATCGCCGTGTGTGGCCTGGGTCACTGCCACCCAGCGGTAACCGAAGCGCTAACCGAGCAAGGCTCGACTCTGGTGCACATCTCCAACCTCTACAATATTCAACCCCAAGAGGCCTTGGCGGAAAAGCTGGTGGCCCTGTCGGGCATGGACAAGGTGTTCTTTTCCAACTCCGGCACCGAAGCCAACGAGGCCGCCATCAAGTTGGCGCGCAAGTGGGGCAACGACAAAGGCAAACACTGCCCCACCATTGTGGTAATGGAACACAGCTTCCACGGCCGCACCATGGGCGCCCTGTCGGCCACCGGCAACAGCAAGGTACAGGCCGGCTTCGCGCCTTTAGTTGAAGGCTTTGTGCGCGTTGCCTATGACGATGTCGCCGCCGTTGAAGCGCTGTCGAGCAACGACCAAATCGTCGCTGTGCTGGTTGAACCCGTGCAAGGCGAAGGCGGTGTTCATGTGCCGGCGAGCGATTACCTGAATAAACTGCGCGCCCTGTGCGATGCCAACGGCTGGCTCTTAATGCTGGACGAGATTCAAACCGGCAACGGTCGCACCGGCAAATTTTTTGCCTACCAGCACAACAATATCCTGCCCGACGTGGTCACCACCGCCAAGGGCTTGGGCAACGGCTTTCCCATTGGCGCCTGTTTAGCCCGCGGCGCGGCGGCCGAGGTATTTCAGGCTGGCAACCACGGCACCACCTTCGGCGGCAACCCCCTCGCCTGCGCCGTCGGCCTGGCCGTGGTGAACACCTTGGAGCGCGAAGGCTGCATGACACTGGCGGCCAATCGCGGCGCCGAGCTGATCAAGCGCTTAAGCGCAGGCCTAGCCGGCAACCCGCTGGTCAAAGACATTCGCGGTCTCGGCCTGATGGTGGGCATAGAGTTAACCGAGCCCTGTGGTGACTTGGTGCAAGCCGGTCGCGACCAAGGCCTGCTGATTAACGTTACCGCCGGCAACACCCTGCGCCTATTGCCCACACTCAATATTAACGATGAAGACTTCACCCTCCTGTGCGACGGCGTCATCGACTTAATACAAAACTTTAAGCCGGCCTAAGGGCCGGTACCCTAACCTGTTGACATAAAGATCATGAGTACCAGACATTTTTTATCCCTAGACGACCTTAGCCTCGACGAACTGAACCACGTCATCGAACGCGCCATCGAACTCAAAGCCCTGCACCAGCAAGGGCTGGAAGAGCGCCCCTTTGTCGGCAAAGTGCTCGGCATGATTTTCGAAAAATCCTCCACCCGCACCCGCGTGTCCTTCGAGGCCGGCATGGCGCAAATGGGTGGCAGCGCTATTTTCCTGTCGCCCAGAGACACCCAACTAGGCCGCGGCGAACCGATCGAAGACACGGCGCGGGTGCTGAGCCGCATGGTCGATATCGTGATGATCCGCACCTTCGAGCACGCCAGTATCGAGCGCTTCGCCCAATACGCCACGGTGCCGGTGATCAATGCGCTGACCGACCTACTGCACCCCTGTCAATTGTTGGCCGACATTCAAACCTTCACCGAACACCGTGGTTCCATTAGCGGCAAGCGCGTGGCCTGGATTGGCGATGGCAACAACATGTGCCAGTCCTATATCAATGCGGCGGTAAAATGTGGCTTCACCTTGCACATCGCCTGCCCACCCGGTTACGAACCCATCCAAAGCATGCTGGATGAGGCCGGTGACCTAGTGCGTATTTTTCACGACCCAGCCCAAGCCATTGCCGGTTGCGACCTAGTTACCACGGATGTCTGGGCCAGCATGGGCCAAGAAGAAGAACAGCAAACGCGCCTGCGCGACTTCGCCAACTTTAAAGTCGACCACGCACTCATGGCCAAGGCCGCTGAAAACGCCATCTTCTTACACTGCCTACCGGCACACCGCGAAGAAGAAGTCAGCGCCGCCCTGCTCGAAGACGACAACATCAGCAAAGTGTGGGACCAAGCGGAAAACCGCATGCATGCGCAGAAAGCGTTGATGGAGTTTTTGTTGAGGCCGAAGGCGCAAAGCTAGCTACAAGCCGCAAGCCGCAAGCCGCAAGCCGCAAGCCGCAAGCCGCAAGCCGCAAGCCGCAAGCCGCAAGCCGCAAGCCGCAAGCCGCAAGCCGCAAGCCGCAAGCCGCAAGCCGCAAGCCGCAAGCCGCAAATGATGATGACGCAAAAGATCAGGCCCGCAAGGGCCTTTTGGCTTTTTCTTGTAGCTTTAGAGGGCGGCCCTCCGGCTTGTAGCTTGTAGCTTGTAGCTTGTAGCTTGTAGCTTGTAGCTTGTAGCTTGTAGCTTGCAGCTAAAAATACCTCCCCCCCACAATCAAGCCCCAAGTCAAGGCCGTCACCAACAGCATCAAAAACACCGCCGCCGAGCCCACGTCTTTGGCCTTGCCCGATAGTTCGTGTAACTCTGGGCCGATGCGATCGACTACTGCTTCGATGCCGCTATTGATCAGCTCGATAATCAGCACCAACACCACTGTTAAAATCAGCAGGGCTGTTTCCGCGGCGCTCACATCCAGCCAGAGGGCAAGGGGAATGAGCACGGCGGCTATGGGTAGTTCTTCGCGAAAGGCGGCTTCTGTTTGCCAGGTTGATTTCAGCCCCTGCCAAGAATAACCTATCGCCTTTAACACACGGGCCAAACCTTGCTGCCTAGCTTTCATTACCGACACCTCACTAAAATGACCGGCGCATTGTAACGAAAACACCGCCGCCAGAGGTAAATCAATCCAGCTTAAAACACGGCTCTGGCGAGCAAAAACTAACCCCTGCGCGCGACAAAAAACAGCCAATCTCAAAAACTGCTAGCGCTGTCGCAGTTAGAACAAAATAGTATAAACATCGGTTTTCACTAACCCATCAAAGCCAAGGCCGTCAGCGCCCGCACTGGCTGATTAGTGTTTACTGACATTGCCAATTACCCACACTTTATCCACAGCCTACCCACCGCACAGGTAGCTTGCATTACACCCTAAACCGCATTATCTTGTAGCCCAACTCAGACAAACCCCAACATATAGGGTTTGATGGTCAAAACACCCTAACGGAACAGGGTTGACATCATCAACCGGCCCTACCGCTAATTGGGTAAGTTAATTCGCTGTTTTAGTAGGCGTTGGTTATCGCGTAATGATGAACTCGATGAGCACTGCGAACACGACGAACTCTACGAACACGTTATGCGCGAGTTGGCAGGCAGATGGAATAGCATAAGCACACAAGGACATGGGATAGAGATCATAAATAGGCACATAGCAGTCAACCGTTTGACCTATGTAGGCAAGTACCTTGCCCTAGCGCTGCCGACCCAGTCGCCGCTAGGTAAAGCAAAAGCCCCACCACAAAGGCGGCGCCACCTAATTTCGGTAAGTCTTCGCACAATTCAGCCCACCACTGCACCGTGGTTAACGCGGCTGGTTTGCTATTGCCGAACACAATGAGACAGAACACCAACGCCGAGCGTCAAACGACCTCGGCGTTAGCAATACGATGTACCTAAACCAGCACAGGTTAATCCGTTTCAGCGGCTTAACCGGCACACTTAACCGGAAACAGAAACGCGGAGACGTTCATGCACACCGACACTGAAACCAGCACCACCAAGCCTGCCGCTGCAGCGGCACCCGCAGGCAACCAGTCCACCGTTAGCGCCACCGCGCCGGGTAAAATCCGCGTGATAAAACGCAACGGCACCGTGGTGCCTTTCGACGCTTCAAAAATTGAAGTGGCCGTCACCAAGGCCTTCTTGGCCGTTGAGGGTGGCACCGCCGCCGCCTCTAGTCGCATTCGCGAAACCGTGAAAGGTTTATCGCAAATGATCACCGCCGTGTTCACCCGCCGCATGCCCTCGGGCGGCACGATTCACATCGAAGAAATTCAAGACCAAGTAGAACTGGCGCTGATGCGCACCGGCGAGCAAAAAGTGGCCCGCGACTATGTGCTCTACCGCGAAGAGCACGCCCGCGCTCGCGCCGCTAAAAAGCCCGCGGCCGAAGCCTCGGTAGACCCACAATACCCCGCGTTTAATGTGATTCAAGCCGACGGTTCGCGCGCGCCACTGGATCTCAACCGCATTCGCACCGTGGTTTCTGAAGCCTGTGCTGGGCTGAAAGACGTAAGCGACAAAGCCATTCTCGACGAAGCCATGCGCAACCTATACGACGGCGTCAGCCTCGACGATGTCAACACCTCGCTGGTGATTACCGCGCGCACCTTGGTGGAAAAAGAACCCAACTACACCTACGCCACCGCGCGTTTGCTGTGCGATAAGTTACGCGCCGAAGCCCTGACCTTTTTAGGCGTGGCCACCTCGGCCACCCAGCACGACATGGAGCACCTCTACGCCGCGGCGCTACCGGCGTACATCAAGAAAGGTATCGAGCTGGAATTACTCGACCCGATTCTGGAAAGCTTTGATATCGACGCATTGGGTAAAGCCTTAATCGCCGAGCGCGATTTGCAGTTCACCTATTTAGGCCTGCAAACCCTGTACGATCGCTACTTCATTCACTCCAACAACGTCCGCTTCGAGCTGCCGCAGATTTTCTACATGCGCGTTGCCATGGGCTTGGCAGTTGAAGAAGACAACAAAAACGAGCGCGCCATCGAGTTCTACCGCTTGCTGTCGTCGTTCGATTACATGAGCTCAACGCCCACCCTGTTCAACGCCGGCACCTTGCGCCCGCAGTTGTCCTCTTGCTACCTGACCACCATTCCCGATGACCTGCACGGCATTTACGGCGCCATTCAAGACAACGCCATGCTGTCTAAATTTGCCGGCGGTTTAGGTAACGACTGGACCCCCGTGCGCTCGCTCGGCGCCTACATCAAAGGCACCAACGGTAAATCCCAAGGCGTGGTGCCGTTTTTGAAAGTCGCGAACGATACCGCCGTGGCCGTTAACCAAGGTGGCAAGCGCAAAGGCGCTGTGTGTGCCTACTTGGAAACTTGGCACATGGACATCGAAGAATTCCTGGAGATGCGCAAGAACACCGGCGACGATCGCCGCCGCACCCACGACATGAACACCGCCAACTGGGTGCCCGATTTGTTCATGAAGCGCGTGTTCGAAGACAAAGAGTGGACGCTGTTTTCACCGAACGACACGCCAGACTTGCACGACCTGTTCGGCAACGCCTTCGAAGCGCGCTACACCGAATACGAAAAACTCGCCGCCGAAGGCAAGATGCGTTTATTCAAAACCATCAAAGCCGCGGACTTGTGGCGCAAAATGTTAGGCATGCTCTTTGAAACCGGCCATCCGTGGATCACCTTCAAAGACGCCTGCAACCTGCGCAGCCCACAACAACACGCCGGTGTGGTGCACTCGTCTAACTTGTGTACCGAAATTACCTTGAACACCAAGGCCAACGAAGAAATTGCCGTGTGTAACTTAGGTTCCGTGAACCTGAAGCAACACATTGTCGATGGCAAGTTGGATCAAGCAAAATTGCGCGCCACCGTACGCACAGCCGTGCGCATGCTCGATAACGTGATCGACATTAACTACTACAGCGTCGATACCGCCAAGCAATCTAACGCCCGCCATCGCCCGGTCGGTTTAGGTTTGATGGGCTTCCAAGATGCCCTCTACGAGCAGCGCATTCCCTACGGTTCAGATGCGGCCGTAACCTTCGCCGACACCTCCATGGAAGCGATCAGCTACTACGCCATCGAAGCCTCAAGCGAACTCGCCATCGAGCGCGGCGCTTACTCCAGCTTCAAAGGCTCACTCTGGGATCAAGGCATACTGCCGATCGACTCCATTGAACTACTGGCGAAAAATCGCGGCGAAAAATACATCGAAGTAGACCGCAGCCAAACCCTAGACTGGGCCACCCTGCGCGCGAAAGTGCAAAAAGACGGCATGCGCAACTCCAACGTCATGGCCATCGCACCCACCGCCACTATCGCCAACATCACCGGTGTGTCTCAGTCGATCGAGCCCACCTACCAAAACCTGTACGTGAAATCGAACCTCTCGGGCGAATTCACCGTAGTTAACCCCTATCTTGTGCACGACCTAAAAGATCGCGGCCTGTGGGACAGCGTGATGGTTAACGATTTGAAATACTACGAAGGTTCAGTGCAGCAAATCGATCGCATCCCCGACGATTTAAAACTGCTCTACGCCAACGCCTTCGAAGTAGAACCGCGCTGGATAGTAGACGCCGCCAGCCGCCGTCAAAAGTGGATCGATCAAGCCCAAAGCTTGAACCTCTACATCGCCGGCGCCAGTGGCAAGAAGCTAGACTTCACCTACCGCATGGCCTGGTTCCGCGGTTTAAAAACCACTTACTATTTGCGCGCACTAGCCGCGACGACTACTGAGAAATCTACGGTTTCTCAGGGTACCTTGAATAAGGTGTCTTCCGGTGTGCAAGATGCGCCGATGCAAGCAGCTGGGCCTGCGGCCGTGCCGAAGGCGTGTTCGATTGATGAGCCGGATTGTGAGGCGTGTCAGTAAGTTTTTTTGTTTTACGATGGGGCCGCGTTTATCGCGGCCTTATTGTCTATAGGGATATAGGTACACCTGTTAGGCATGGGTGCCGATAAGGTGTTTGCTGAGTTCACTAATCAGCTAAAATATTTTTCCTGCTTGTAACTTGTAGGGGGCGGCCATCCGGCTTGTAGCTTGTAGCTTGTAGCTTGTAGCTTGTAGCTTGTAGCTAAAAAATGTTCGTTTTAATTATGGATGATTGGAATGGGATATCACTTCGCACGTTTCTTCTTGTCACTTTTTGCGCGGCCAAAAAGTAACCAAAAATCCGCCCCGACTACGCGCCCTATCGGGTTCATTCACTCCAGCCAAATTAAGCAGGTCGCCGGCGACTCGCCATCCATGGCGAAACGCCGCTCAAATGGCCATCCGGGCCATTTGCCCTACTTAATTCGGCTTCCGTTCACCGCTGCGCAAGGGGGCAATGCCCCAAGCACAAAAGAACAGCCCAATACACTTTTCTGCCACATAAAAATTAACGCTTTGCAGTTCCCAAGGAAATGACGTAGTGACCGAAAACGTAATTATTTTAGGTGCTGGATTCTCATATGACGCGGGAATCCCTTTGCTTGGCGGATTTATTGAACGCATGTGGGAATGCGCAACAAGAAAAACCATAGAAGGCAAACCTATCCGTCCGGAAATATTAAAAACACTAAACGAAGCCCTTGAGATCAGGCGGGAACTAGACAACTATCATGGAAGAGTGGTATTTGACGACAGAAATATAGAAGACATTCTATCAATGCTTGCTTTCAACATACTGGGCGGAGGAAAAGCTGACTCTAATAAATTTAAAATTTTCACTAAAGCGATATCAGAAACCATTGAACTTGCATGCAATGTAAAACACACGGGCTATAGATCTGACGGACGATATACTGCTATTAAAGAAGGTGACAAAGTATATCGCGAGTTTTGGCAGGGAATATTTAAATGGTACAAGAAGACGGGCTCCATACCTACAATAATTAGTTTTAACTACGATTTAGTTTTAGAACGCTCCCTAATGCAAATACTTATTAGTGATGAAAACTTTAATCCATATGAAAATCCACTTCCGTTCAATGGAGTTACTTTAGATTATTGCTACAAACACTTCCCTTCAAAAAGCTACCTAGTAGAATACGCCAACTACAACAGTCCTCGGCAGTCGCAAAGCACCGGAACCATAATAAGTCAACCTGCAGGCTTAGACATCGAAAAATTTTGCAAAATAAACATTTTGAAACTACACGGATCATTAAATTTCCCCACTGACAGTAAAAAAACAGCCAGCTTGGTAACACCAATTGACCAACCTTATATACTCCCCCCCGTTTCCAATAAACATTCAAACGGCGCAGGAAGCCAATCATGGAAAAGCGCACTAAACTGTCTCAGAGAAGCGAAGAATGTTACTTTTGTAGGTTACAGTCTCCCAAAGACGGACATGTACATGCAGTTTTTTCTCAAGGCCGCACTCGGCCCAAATCAAGATCTAAACAAAATAAATATTTTCGATCCAGTACTATCGAAAGATAATCAAGTATCACTAGATATGAAAAATAGATTTCAGAGCTGCTTTTCCGAACAAATAAGACCCCGCCTCAACTTCAATCCCGGGCAGTCTGAATACGGTTCCAAAAACGAACAGGGAACCACTAAAAAATTTGTAGATATATTAAATCACACCCCTGAATTAATTCTTTTTTAGAAAAATGATCAAGGGGTCGGAGTGATAGAATTTTTCTACTCTTTCGGCGATGGCCTTCCCGAATTTAGCTGTCCAATTTTACGTTGCACTGCGGCTTCAATTTCAGCCTTGAAGCGCTCGTTACCGCAGATAAAAGGGGCGGAGTGTTATGGACTTTTCTGTTAATAAGGGTATCGAAGCTAATCAATCCAGTAGCCAAGTCATTAAGGCCCTCCTAAAGCCTCAAAAATTGCTGCACAGACGTACTCATTAGGAGAATTATTACATCAATACGTGTTAAATCGCGTGTACACTGTGTTACTACAGGACGACACTCCAAAAATGGAGCTAACTTAGAAGCAGGAAGCTTAAATGAAAACATTTTCTGATCATGCATACGATAAATTAATTGACCTTTTTAACAACCATGACAAAGAAGTTGGTAGTGAGTTAAAGAAACAAGACCCCATAAAATATAAGGACTTTAAATCTACCGATTGCATCACCTACTCCTTAAATGTAATTAGTCATGCTTTCAATATGATTGGTAATACCGACGCTGAAAGCCGCGTATGGAAACTAGGCGGAAAGGGAACCGATTTAGCCAAATATTTAGTTAACTCGCACAATTGGAAGGGAATTTACATCAACCCTGACGCTAAGCATCCCGTCGATTCAAATGCTGAGCACACCTACACAAGCCATATCGCGGCAAAAAAATGCAGTTATTACCAAATTCCACTTGAATACAAAGTCGAGAATTATTCAGTAACCTCTAAATCTCACTCCGCATTTCAGAAACTCAATAAATCAACGCCTGAAACCAAACTTAATGATATAGATATTACTAGCCTCGAGCAGGTCAAATTTGGCTTTGGCATCTCTCGTGGGGGAATGCACACTTGGGTATTCTCAAACGGGAAAGTATACGAAGTACATTGGGATAAAATTGGCGCCGAGCTATATGAAGCTACAATGCTACGAACCTTCCCTTGGATCAGTGGCGCAATAGTAGTCCCCTTTGATCAAGCAGCGAAACTATCCGCATCATCAAAACTCAAGTGTGGCACTTAATATGCTTCGAACAATCGCGTTATTCACAGTATTCTTAATTAGCTCCTGCGCCATCAACACAACAGAAAATATTGCTATTCTCAACTACCAAGACTTCGGCCCACAGGTTATTGCAAGTGAGATTTTAGGCACTGAGTGGTGGCAATGGCAGGCCCACGGCGAATCAAGGCCACGGGCTTATGACATTAAAGTAGTTGTTTATCGAGCAATTTCGCTTGAAGACGTTAAGCAGCAATATCCTGTCAAACCAGAATTGAAGCAAGATTACAGGTACGTGGAATATCAAGCAGCAATGACCTATCTAGATGATAGAATTGGCGAAAACGTTATCGAAGATATTACTGAAAAACTCGAAATAACTAAGGCTAAGATTTTTAATAAAATCGGCAAATGAATATTCTCTAGAAAATTTTAATTTTATTTTAATATTTTTTGGTCAGTAATATTTGTCGTCATTATAGAAATTTCACACATCACAAAAACACGCTACTACGATCTTTGTCGTTGGGCCCCTATGGATTTAGTGAGCGGAGAATGAAACACCGCCACCTGACTGTTTTACGATTTCAAATACCTTACCGATAGAAAACTCATTCGTCTTTAAATGACAAAAATGAACGATCTATCACTGAAAAGTGATGGGGTCAGATAAGAATTTTGATGCATTACAACTTGCCCCACTACGGAGCCGCGCTCTTGGGGCCCCTGTGGAGTGGTGAGTGGAGGGTGAATTTTGGGGGTCAAATAGGCAGGACGCCTATTTGAGCGGCGTTCCGCCATGGATGGCGGGTCGCCGGCGACCTCCAAAATTTGCTCGGAGCGAGCGGACCCGTAGGGCACGTAACCGGGGTGGATTTCTTTTGGTTCGTTTTCTTTGGCCACACAAAGAAAATGAACAAACCTAAATTTAACATCAATCAGAGACCCAAGCAGCGCCACCGATCGACTCTGAAAACTCTAATTAACTGACGCTAACCATTAAAATTTGTCACCATAGTCACACCTAGATTGCAAGCTATATACAGACTTTGCTAAACCGGTAAAATGGCGCACTTCAGGATTGAACAATCTCAGAACGGAGTCTGAACCCAGTGCTCAAAAAAATCACTTACCTTGTGCTTTGCACTTTACTACCTGTTCTCATAGCTAGCTGTTCCGACGAAAGTATCGCCTACAAAAATAACGGTTTCACATTCGAGCCGGCGCCCGACTGGGTATTTACGTCAGATGAGCAGCCCTCTATTTTTGGTGGCCGTCAGATTATATTCGCCTTCGGAGAGCACTCTACAGTCAATGTTTTCATTCGCGAAAAGACGACTTCGTTAGAGGACTTCTCAAATTTTCTGCTGGCCAAAACATTACTCGCAGATAAGAGCGCGCCTACCACTATAATTAGCGACACTCCACGAAGCTTCGACGGACTAAGCGGAAGGCATCTAAAAATTCAGTATAAGCTGTTCACTGAGACCTCAACTGATGCTACTTTTTTAGCTTCTATGAATCCCAACGAAAGCATCTTCCTCGTATCCTTCACGGAGGAAGGCGATACAGCACCGACAGAACAACAGCTCATTAAAGCTGCAAAATCGATTAAACTAAACCGATAACTATCAAAGAAGATATATGAGCGAATATGACGGACGCCTAATGATCGATGGGGTCGATCGATGGGGTCAGTGTGGATCGATGGGGTCAGTGTGGATCGATGGGGTCAGTGTCGTTGATATCTGTAGTGGTCAGGTAAATTAGGCCACTAAAATTTACTCTAAATATTTATTGCACAACACGCTTCAGCTGTCGAAAATTGGGCGATTACTTCGATAGGCCTTAAAAAGGCAAAACATTTCCATAGGAGCATTAAATGGGCAAGGAAAAACCATACGTCTTTCAGAAACACTCAGGCTCTGCCCCCGCAGCACTGGCGCCTGCCTGTGAATCGGCGGCGCTCCACCATGAACCTCGGTTCCTCTTGAGCGGTCCGACGCCTCGGGCAGCGCATGGTCGCCGCAATATATGACACCACCGGCGCATTGAATAATGGGCGTAGAGGTTTCACGCTATTTATTGAGTAATTATCTGTAACCGTATTCCTTGTTTTCCTTTATTAGGCACTTCGTCATTGGCTTTGTGTACCTCCTGCTAAGTAAATGGTCCATAACGGCGGAGTAGAATAAATAGTGCTCGCTGCTGAAATCTGGAGTTATCTGAGCACTTGAAACGGTTCCATTCTCTAAAACTTCCAGCTCAATACTGAGGTCGAACAGGATCGCTTCATCGCGAACATAGGCAAATGGAACAGGCATTAATACTGGTTTTTCGCTTACTAGCTTTATTGTGTTACTACAGATTGAAGGTTTACCCATGTTATCGGTACATGCACACACCATCGATGCGATTACCATGATAAAGATATGAATCGAGCGTTTATTAATGACTTGGACAGACATCCTGTAACCACTCCTGTCTAGGTTCAGAAAAAGAGAATCAAAAGGTCGGTGCAAAAACTATCACGCATACCCCCCCGCTACGGAGCCGCGCTCCTAAGTCCCCTTACGTAGCGGCTATTTAACGTGCCGAATCTGGGCGGCAAATAGGTAGGGCGGTCATCCGCGGGGCGGCCACCCGCAGCATCTCGATGCCGCTTGGCCGGTGCGACGATTTGGGTGCGCCTATTTAGTAGCTCCGGCCTCCGCTACATTTGCACTTCCCTGTGCGCCAACGGCGTTCGGGCAGAAGCCTGTCTGCACCCCCCCTTAACCCAGTGTTTTGAAAAAAACCACTATTGGCAGGCGGTTTGAATCCTACCGACCTCCGTTACTAGTTCGTCCACATGAAACTTTAACGTTCAGAAACACGATTTATTTAGTGTGAAACTACCTTCCACTAGGCCCATTTCTACTGGCGATCATAAGCAAGAGGTTAACAAAGACGCCCTACTTCGAACTATTTGCCAAGACCAACGTTGATGCACAGCACTCGTCTAAAAAGCATATTCTACTAACAAGTAAAGAATTCGGAACATTCATCCCTTTCCTGTAACAAAACTGCAACATATCTGCAATATAACATCTAACTCATGCTGAATTTCAGCTGCATGATTGTCAGCAGTAACATGGGTAGCTAGGCTAAATACCTATGTTACAAGGTAAAGTCAATATGACCGGTGGGGTTTCGAAAAGCGTGCCAGACATTTCCAGTAAAGGTCACTCAACAGTTTCTAGGCATAAACGCCTCACCACATGGTTGTTTTTACATGACCCAGTAATGCTGGTAGCAATCGCCACGCCTGTGCTTTTATTGATAGTGAGTGCTGCCTCGCTTTTTTATCTGCAAATCAAAATACAACAACAAGACGACCTTATTAAACAGCTAACCCGAGAGCAAGTCATTGTAGGTCAACTGTTAGTACAGTTGAGCACACAAGATGCGGCCTGGCAAAACTATGTCGCTAGCTTTGGAGAGCCGGAACAGGTTTTACAATGGCAGAAGTTTAAAGAGATTCAACCACAAACCAGAGAGATCGCTAACTTTCTTCTTTTGGCCGTGCAAAGCGACGAGGAGCATCAAGAGATACGTAGTTTCATTACCTCCCTTGAAGCATTGTGGATAGCCTATCAAGAATCGCGCTCGAAATTACTGTCTGGCGAATTTAGCCATTATGAGGCCACAGGATATAGCGAAGGCCTTGCCGGTATTTCTCAACTGGCGCTGGTGGAGATCTCTTCGTCCATTAATCAGCGCGTCAGTAATCACTCAAAGAACATAATTAGTCAGGCCAACCAAATTCTATTTTACTCTCTATTGATTGTTGTTTTTATTGGCTTACCTCTAGTTATCATCAGCCTATGGTTTGTTAGACAAATATTGCTACACCGTAAACAGGCCTTCACAAGGCTAAACTGGCTAGCAGATCATGATGCGATTACCAACCTTCCCATACGTCATCTATGGGCAAAGAAGGTTGACTCTCAACTGCGAGACAACGGTGACCGTGGTATTACCGCGCTAGTCACCATTACGAATCTTCGAGCCATAAATCAATCCCACGGTCGATCGGTACAAGAAGGATTTCTGCGTTCAATCGCCGAGATTTTGCAGTCACTGCCCGGTAAAAACCTCCAGTTTAGCCGCATAGTTGGCAGCGATTTCGTTATATTTTGTGGCGACGTAGAAAATAGCCGAGATTGGATTGCAGCTCTAGAAACCCAATTGGCAAAAAGCATCACAATGGAGGGCTTCGTGCATCGACTTGAATACCGTGTTGGTG
The DNA here is from genome assembly GCF_030409605.1 of Simiduia curdlanivorans. Classification (NCBI taxonomy): domain Bacteria; kingdom Pseudomonadati; phylum Pseudomonadota; class Gammaproteobacteria; order Cellvibrionales; family Cellvibrionaceae; genus Simiduia; species Simiduia curdlanivorans. The sequence continues at coordinate 2,303,064 of NZ_JAUFQG010000004.1, read as the reverse complement.
TATATGTACATGATCAATCAGGTCTTACGGCGGAGTCAGCGATAGGACGTGCGGAAATTGCCTTACTCAGTAACACTAGTAATCGTATTAATTTTTATCAGCACGAACAAATTCAACGCTTACAGCGTAAAACAGAATTATTAGCCGCCCTACGATTTGCTTTACAAAAGCAAAATTTTCAGCTGGTCTATCAACCGCAAGTTTGGTCAGGCTCAGAGAAACTAATGGGTGTTGAGGCGCTTTTGCGCTGGCAGCTACCTGATGGCAGCTTTGTAAGCCCTGCAGAATTTATTCCCATGGCAGAGGAAATGGGGCTCATGCCGGAAATCGGCTCGTGGGTATTGAATACGGGTATCGCGCAATTTTCCGCCTGGCAAAAGGCAAATTTAGCGATTGGTAAAATCAGCCTAAATATTTCAACCCAACAGTTGATAGAGAAAGATTTTTGTCAGCAGTTAATTCACTTACTTAAAAAATATGAGGTGGAGCCCAAGTGTATTGTGCTAGAGCTGACTGAATCTATCTATGCACTAGAACACCGTGATGTACTAGCCTCGGTCAAAGCATTGGGTTGTCAACTGAGTATAGATGATTTTGGTACCGGCTTTTCCAACCTAGGTTACTTGGTTGACATGGCTCCAGACGTGATAAAGATTGATCGACGTTTTGTACAAAACATTCATCTCAATGAACGCAAGGGAACACTCGTTGCGAATATGATTGATCTTGCCTCTAAGCTCGGTGCCTTGGCCGTAGCCGAGGGAGTTGAGCTGGCTGAAGAATACCGGTGTTTAAAGGATTTAGGTTGTAGCGCGATTCAGGGGTTCTATTCCAGCAAGCCGTTATCAAATGACGATTTACTCCTATTTTTCAATGATCAGAAATAGAAGGCATCGGGGTCAGATAAGAATTTTGGCGCATAACACTTTTTTCGAAATCTCGCTCCTCAGGCCCCGCCGCCCCACACACCCTTTGACCATAAAGAACCTGAATACAACATCGCTAGGTTAGCCGCTAAAAGCGTCACTAAGGTAATTATTCCCTTAGCAACCTTCTAACCCTTCGTCGTAACTCAGCCCGCTCTCGCCGCCCCTGGTCGGTAGACCTATAAATTAGCACTACAATATCATCACTAAATGACGGGAATATTGAATACGTGGATATGGCAATATATCTGCCTAACACGTATCTTTCTCACCTTAGCTCGCGCCCCATCCAAGAGGTTCTTTGCGCTAGCTGCCAGCTGTGATCAAGGCAAAATAGTAGGTATTAGGTTGGCGCCGGAAATTAAGGCGCTGAATCAACATATAAAGGTGAAGTATATGCAGCTCCAAGAGCTTTTTGATTCGCTAGCTATTGAAGGTGTTTTAGCGGTTATCGCATTGGCGGCAGTCATTGCTTCAGAAGCCGGGTTTCGCCATGGTCGTTGGCTACAAGCCCGCTCTCCTGAGGAGAAGGAAGGGCCGACCAGCATGATTGTAGGATCACTGCTCGCGCTAATGGGCTTCCTATTGGCGATTGCGATGGGGATGGCGTCCGACCGCTTTGATACCCGCCGGGGCTTAGTGGTGGCTCAGGCTAACTCAGTGAGCACCACCTATCTTCGTGCCGGTTATTTGCCCGAACCTGCGTCAACCCAAGTTCGAGAAATGCTGCGCGACTATGCACCTCAGCTCATTATTAAAAATGATATGAGCGACATTAAAAGTAAACTCGCCCGAGCAGACGAACTGCATGCCGAGTTGTGGGCAGTGACCGAAAGCTTGGCGCGCGAACTCCCCAATTCCGATATGCTCGCACTCTTTATAGTGTCGCTAAACGAAACCATTGACCTTCACACAACGCGATTAATCGCCGGGCGCGATGCCCGCGTGCCCTCAACAGTGATCTTCTTCTTGCTAATGGGGTCGATGCTAACGCTGGGCATGGTCGGATACAACGCAGGGCTCACACGGCGCAGAAGCACGCTTACCAGCGCCATTTTAATTGTCGTACTGTCCGCTGTTATCACAATGGTGATTGACCTCGATCGCCCCCGCGATGGCTTCTTAGTTTTGAATCAACAGGCGCTGATCGATCTTCAGCAATTTGTTGGTGCAACTAACAAATAGTAGGTGCACCTATTAAAAAAGGGGCCAAACAAATCGCGGCTGGTCCAACTTAAGGCAAAGAAATTCATATGGCGCTCATTGACACGTTACTAAACTATTGGCTCGCAGCACCTTGGCCTATCGCGTTGGCGATAGCATTCATTGCCAATACCAGCGCCTATCTCCTGAGTGCTTACGCGATCGACCAGCTAAGTGCTGCGCTCACCGCTCGCGGTCTGATCGAGTGGCTAGACAATTGCGCGCTAAAGCCTAGGCAGAAACAGCAGGAAATGAAACACGGCATTGTCGCTTGCGCTATTTTCGCGACACTTAGCCTATTAACAAGGGAGGTTTACACTAGCGTTTGGCCGAATTCATTGACCGAACTCATTCTGCAAGTGATTACCTTCGTTATTTTCTACGAGACCTATTCCTACTTTATCCATCGGCTACTACACACCAAGCGGCTGATTAAAATCCATGCCGTGCATCACCGCTCAGTGCGCACCACACCTTGGAGCGCTTACAGTGTTCATCCTATTGAGGCTGCACTCATCGGCATCACAGCACCGCTATTTATGTATCTACTACCCATGAGTATTGGCGTAGCTTTCGTTCTACATTTTAGCGGCATGATGTTCACTATTTTTTTACACGGCAATATCTCATTACGAGGCGTCAACCGACCAATCAAATTAGTCAACAATGCCCCGCTTGATCATTCAAAACACCACCAACTAGGAAACAAAAATTTTGGCTTCGTAAATGCGCTCTGGGATAATCTTATGCAAACCAACTATCCACATAGAAAATAATGCACCCTGCAAAGACAAACTCGAATATTTATAGTTCGATAGGCTCTTTACCTAGAATTTCAGCTTAAGGACTATTACTCGAATGGAAGCCCAAGACTCTGTCACGCTGACACCAATAGATGGGAATCATTCAACATTACGTATAGAACGAGATTCGCATGAATGGGCTGTCCCAGGCTTAGTATTAGAGTATTGCCAAAAGCTAGAAGATGGACGTTTCTTACTATTGACCACTGACAACAGCCCCTATGAAGAAGCCTTGCATGTAATGCTCATTACTTCTGGAAAAAAGACTTACGAGCTAATAAACATCGGCCAACCCTATACACCGGCTATATTTAAACATGCGCTTCGCATTGACGAAGGCTGTATTGAGTTTTCATTTTCTGACGAAACACGCTTTCACGCTACTGTATTTGACTCGCCAAGGTGGAAAATTTCAACACTCTTATCGCCGTCATATATAAAGTATGTCTCGCCACTTTCGAAGAAATCCTTGTATGTTAGCCAGCTATAGAATGTGGGGTTTAATAAAGTGAAACCTCGATTTTTCCTAGCCCTATTCCTACTCCTATCCGCCTGCACTTCCAACACAAAGCAACGCATGGCCGTTTTTGACTACCTAGACTTTGGCCCGCAGGTTATTGCTAGTGAGGTAATCGGCAACGAATGGTGGCAATGGCAGCCCCATGGTGACTCACGGCCAAGGGCATACGACGTTAAGGTCGTGGTTTTCAAGCAGGTGTCAATAAAAGAGGTCATGCAAAAATACCCTGTCAATCAAGGTATGGAAAAGGATTACCGCTATATAGACTATGAACAAGCGTCGACGTATTTGGACGATCGAATCAATGAGAATGTAATAGAAGACGTTACGGCCAGACTTCAAGAAACCAAGCGAAAAATAATTGCCGCGTTAGGCGAATAGATAGCCGTGAATATGACAGCAGCTCTGTCCTACCGCTTAATCGCTCCGGCACTATCAGAGTGATAGGCGCCGGAGAACTATTCAACAACCATTGTAACGCTCTATTTCGCGAAGCTAAGCCTGCTTTATGGCGTGGGTTATGTCACCAATTGGCCGCGGTAAATGCGTTGTGTGCTTTTAGGTGTTGTTTCTGGCCGCGGCTCAGGCGCCGGGCTTAACATCACTTGCCCGCGGTAAACCCTCACAATGGGCTTGGCGACCAACTCCGGAATTTCAGCTGCGGTTGATATGGCTTGTTGTTCCGCTAAAAGCATACTCCTAGGCGCACCGGCTAAACTCAGCAGCTCTTTTATTAGCGCCTTTGCAATCGCGTCCTTCGAGTGTTGGGCATAGTCGGCTAGAATATGTAACACATCCGGATTGGCCATCTTAATATCGGGCTTCAACTCACTGGAAACCCTGCGTCTTACTTCATAAATTAGGTCAATCATAGGCTTGGTGTATTGCATGGCTATTTCCCAAAAGGCGTTACCTCTCACCCAGCAAAAAGCGAACCACTTTATAAAAGCCCAACAATTACGGCTATCGATTTCCTGAGCCTGCATTAATTGCGTGCAAGTCTTGATAACGTGACACCAAAAAGTGCCACCCGCCCTCAAACGCCTTCATGGATGACTCAACCCGCGCCTGTAAAGTTGCCAAATAGTCATGTACCGGCTTTTGACCGGCTGAAGCCATCCCCGCTGGTGGCTAAAAACCATCATCGGATTAAGTCACCCCTTAGGTAAAGTCTACCCTAGACTAACTCCCGCCTTAACATCCCTATTTGACGCCTACTTACATCTCAACATTACGATAAATACCTAATTTATCCTTAGCACTAAAAAATCCCCTTTTTTCAGCTGTGCCCCACTTTCTTTGTCATGTTAAGTTCGGTTAAGCTCGACACCGCTTCCCCCAACATCAGCGTCTTTAACCTAAGGCGACTCCATGCATCATGCGTAAAAAATTAGCCTTCAAGCTGGGCTAACCCTTGAACCTATGGCGATTGATGACATGAACCTAAAGGTCTTATAGATCGGTTAGTGGGGGAAATTAACAATAATTAAATTGCTTTATAAGAGGATGTTATGAAGTGCATTTTAAATCTGATTTTAGCTAGCCTAGTTTACTCGTTAGCTGCCTGCGGTGGCGGTGGTGGTGGTGGGGGCGGTTCAAGCGAAGCGTCAACATCAATTTCCCTCAGCACTAGCCAAGTTGCATTTACAACGGAAACCTATCAACGCGACAAGAAAGCCATTACTGCCAACTTCAAGGGAGACGGAGTAGTGGTAGGAACGCCGCCTGGCGTCGCATTGCCGAGCTGGCTGGCAGTGGAAGAAGTTAGCACCAGCGCCAGTACTGTGGTGTTCAATGTTATCGTTGAATACCCTTCTACCGTTGGCACCTATACAGCAACCTTGCGCTTTGTGACGGGCAAGTCTAATGGCGATGAAGTCACCTATAAAGACCTCGATGTGGCACTTACAGTTGTCGCACCCAGTTTTATCTCAACGGTTTCCGGCAATAGCCCCTTACCGCCTACACAGCAACTTTCCCTGGGCTCCGGTATAAATGGCGCTGACTACTCAGCTACAATTAACTACGGCCAACCCCCCGTTTCAAACTGGTTAGATCTTACCTTAAGTGGCACAACCTTCACTGTAGCTGCCAACACAACAGACTTAACGCCCGGTGACTACACGGCCATTTTGAACTTTAAGGCCAATGGAAAAGCAGAAACTGTCAGAACGGTCAACTACCATGTAGCTGCACCAACGCTCACTCACTCGCCGATATCCAGCCTCACTATCGGTTCGGGAAGCTCACAGTCTGAACTGATTACATCAACCCAAATCAGTTCCAACAGCAGTGCACTTTCTTGGGAGCTGACAGGCCAAAGCGGTTTACTAAGCGCGCAACTCGATTACAACGCAAACCGAATTGACATCAGCGTCGACCCATCGACGCTAGCAGAAAAAGCCAACGGTAATTATCAGGAATGGATCGAAGTAACCTACACTCACCCAGCACTCCCTGCCCCCACAACTACGCGTATCGACCTTGAAGTAGTACTCGCATTTACTGATTTAAAGTACGCCACACCTTTAGTGAGCTACCAAAATGAACCAACTAAGGTAGTTCTTTGGGGCGACAACCTTGACCAGCTGACCGAGCAGCAACTATCGACACTACTCGAGGGCTTGGGTAGCTATACGCGCGTTAACGCCAATGAAATTGAATTGCAGATAAACACAAACCTCTCGGCTGGCTCCTACCCGCTACAAGTTAATAACCTACTGGGCCTGAACAGAAGCGCGGCACAAATAATAGTAAGAGCAAAGCCTAACTTTCCGGTAGGCGAACTTACGCTGCAACGGAAAGCCAATCAAGTTATCTACGATGCACAACGAGAAAAATTTTACGTTTCTGAGGGGTACGGGAGTAACGCGATCTATAGCCTAAGTCATGATAACACTGGCTGGAGCTGGTCGGCCCTGCCGATTGAAAACCCGGCAAGTATGGCGCTAACGCGAGACGGCAGCCAATTAATCGTTGGCACCTATGAATGCTCCGTCTGGGAAATCGACTTAGGGCAGCTATTAATCACCCAACCCAATGGCCCAACAGATTGTTACTACGATTATTATGGTGCCATCAATCAGTTTTATAATGGCTTAACCGTCATTGCAGATACCAATCAATGGCCAAGCATGTACAGCTATCCAAGCTGGGGGGCAATTCCTTTTGATTTACCCAGCGAGCACTCACCCGAGGTTGTATTTAGCGAACAAGGAACACATATGATTTGGGCCGGTGGACCAACCATTTCGAGCGCCCAAACAGCCTACGTTTACAATGCAAGAACGAATGTTATGAACATTCTAAATACAGTAGGCGACCGCTATTATTTACAAAGTTTATTCAGTATTAGCGCTGACGGAAGTCGGATTGCGCATTTCAATGATATCTATGATGCTCAACTACATTATCTAGGCGCCCTTGGCGACCTAACCAGAAGCTCGACAGACAAGGTTGGTATTTCACCTGATGGAAACAATGCCGCTATTTTTGTTGAAGCAAGCAAATCGATTCGAATCTTTGATATTTCAAGCCCTGCAGGGATATTTATTGAATCATCGCCCAGCATTTCACTGGATGCTTCAATGACGCGAGTGCAAAATATTGTATTTTCGAGAGATAATGCATATCTATTTGTATTCGCTGATAGCTATGACACCAATATAAGTAAAATGTACGTTTACAAACTGTAACTAAAAAATCCTCCTATGTGTAAACCTATTAACGCATAGGAGGATTGACGCTCTAGCATAATGGTTGCAGTAACTAGTCAGGTCTGACCGATACTAGAGTGCACCTAATCAATAGGTATTTCTGATAACGCATGCGATCAGAACTATCAACACGCCCACCCACTTTTCACGCATTTTGATCGCCGTTCGGATAGAAATCTCACATTGTCACTTAAATCGCTACCTATTTTTCCCGCCAAGCTACAACACGTTTTTGTCAGACCAAAATATATCCAGTAAGCATAAATACTATGACGAATGAATGACATTTGCCGGTTTAACTCTAACACTCCGTTAAATTCCACATCTGGCGTGAAAAGCCACATTGGCACGTCGTTCATGCAAGCCAATATAGAAAAAATATTTTTCCCCGTGCTAGTATTCACAACGCAAAATAACCCATATGAAAGAGGAATATTCATATCATGCTAAACAAATGGATCACATCAATATTGTTTTTCAGCGTCGTTGCAACAGCAAATGCGGATAGCTACCAATACGAGTCTGTGTTTTTTAGCGGCTCAAGCCAAGTACCTTTTCCCGGGCTGGATTTACATCAAGTTAAGATGTTTGAGTATAGAAACGTCTAACAACCTCCATTCACCTGAATTAAAACTCGAATCGCTGCAATTAGATTTTGAGTTTGCGCCTTCCCTGCACGCGACGGGATTTCGGCAAGTAAATCCACAGCGGTATGTCGCGACGGTTAAAAACGTCTGGGTATTCCGGGAGCTATTCGTTGAAGTTGAAAGTAACAATGGATTTAACAGCCCAGAGGATGTTTCTGTGCGCGTTAGCTTGGTGGACATTACCTCAAACATGAGATTCGACGACTTCCCCACGGGACCAGAGATTTTCTCAGGTCAAGGCTTGGTGCATGATGTCAGCCCCCGCGTATTAGCTGATGAAATCAGTGTAGAGGTTGCCTCTAAACGCGTTACCTTACAGCTGATGGATCGCCTTGGCACAAACAAGCACACTCTTCCAACGCCCGGCAACGATCGTGGCTTCGAGATTAGAGCTAACTGGCTGGGCCATGGCGCAAAAACCTTTTATATTGAACCGGGAATTCCCGAGCCAGAGTACGCTCACTTTAGAGCCATAGGTTTTGTGGTAGAGACGGTTCAAGGGCCAGAAGGTGAGGACCACTTTATTCAAATTAAGTACCAGCCTATTTTTCCGGGTGCAGCTCCCCTTTTATCGGCGCCTATATTCTTGAATCAGAAGCTGGACGAAGTATACGGCCCCCTGTAGTCGCCAAATTGAGTTATCGCTAGACTGCTTGCTTAATCAGCTATAGCTGATTAAGCAAGCACATGCACCCTATCTTTTCCCGCAATCGCCAGGCCGACAGCTCGCCCCAACCCCTCACGCGACCACCAGAGCAGCACACATAAACCTAGGGAATCAGTAAACCAGCGTATATACTTTTCCGTCGACCCCAGTAACACGCGCCCTCAAGCACCTAAACGCTTACCTGTTTAGACACTTCTACGTATCAACGGATACCAACACGGTTATGGATACACGCATTATTGGTAATACCACTTATTGTTGCAGCGCCTGTGGTTATCAGCACGCGATAGATGCCAACACCTTTTCGTTTGAAATGGGGAGCCCAGCTAGAAATGACCCTGAGAGCGAAGGACGTTATGAGGCTCTACACCTGAATAATTGTATTGGCTGCAGTGAAACTATCTCTATCGCCTTCGAGGTGTGGGAGTATCCCGCAGGCGCAACCAATTATTGCTATCACTCCGAGCTTGGCGCCAACAAAATTCAGTGCGAATTCGCCATCGAGTACTACCACGCCGACGGGGAAGAAAGCGCAGAGCGAGAAAGTACATCGTCCTACAGCGAAGACGATAAGGATGGAGACCAGGACGATTACGAGGGGCCAGAGGATTATGAAGGGTCTATTAATGATTACGATGAAGACGGCAAGCAGGGCCGCCTCCACCATGGCGGGTTGGATGACTTTGAGGTATCAGACGACTGACAGGCTGCTAAGTATAAACCTAGGTCGCTTAGCAAAAATCTAAAATAATGACACGCTATTTGCTCGAGCCCTATTTACCCCACTGGTTACTCACGAGTAGTTGAGCGCTGTAGTTGAGCGCTGTAGTTCAACGACATTGGCTGTAATAGTTAATCTATTTATATTTGATGCTCGCCATACGCGCCAGCTCCTCAGGGTAAGACCGACTCGCCAAATAAAAACACAAAGCGGCCAACAAACCACTCACAATAACAGCCGAGACCATGGCGTAGCGCAGCCCCTCTAATCCCATAGTATTGCCCAGCCAATCGCTTAGCATACCGATAATGACAGGCCCTAAGCCCAAGCCAATAATATTGATCACCAAAAACAGCAAGGCGGAACCCATGGCGCGCATGCGATTATCCGCCAGATTATGGGTAACGGCGATCACCGGGCCCATGTAGCCGGTCATGATACTGCCGGGAATAATATAAATAAGCATGGCATTGAGCTTGGTATCCATAAGCAGAGTCATCGACAACAAGGGCACGCAAAGTAATAAAATGCCCATGGGAATCCATAGCGACCAACGCACATTTTTTTGACTAAGTCGATCGGCTAAAAAGCCGCCGGCAAAGGTGCCTAAGGCGCCGCCAACACCGGCAATTAACGCCAGCCAAGTGCCTATTTCACCCGTGCCCATCCCGTGGCTGCGGACGAGAAAAGACGGCATCCAGTTGGCCAAACCATAACCGACAAAGCTGCTTAAACCCGCGCCTAAGGCCAACCACTTGACCGTGCGCGAGCGCCAAAAATGTTGGATAACCTGGGTGATGGGTATAGCCTCGGTGCTAGGCGTTGTACGGCTAACACTTGCATCAGCAGCCTCACCAGTCGCTTCCGTTTCAGCGCGATAATCAAGGTCGGCAGCAGTCATGTTGTTGATGTCCGCAGCGCCGCGCGCTGGCTCTGCCACTGTGTATTTTAGCAACAGGGCAACCACTAAACCGGGCGCGGCTACTGCCCATAAAGCCACCCGCCAACCGTAGAGCTCGTTCAGCCAACCGCCCATTAATAGGCCAACTAAAATGCCCACGTTAATGCCGAGGGAATAGGTTGCCATGGCCGTGGCGCGAAATTTTTGCGGGAAAATATCGGAAATCATGGAGTGAGCTGGCGGGCTGCAGCCCGCCTCGCCTACGCCCACGCCGATTCGGGCGGCGAGCAACTGCACATAATTTTGAGCCACACCACACAGCGCGGTCATTAAACTCCATAGAGCAATGGCCCAAGCGATGATATTGCGCCGCTTGCCACTATCGGCCCAGCGCGCAATGGGAATGCCAAAGCCAACATAAAAAATCGCAAACACAAAGCCGTTCAACACACCTAACTGTGTGTCAGATAAGCCAAACTCCAGTTTGATAGGTTCTTGCAGAATCGAAATAATTTGCCGGTCGACGAAGTTAAACACATAGGCCAAGGTGAGCAGCGCTAAAACATACAGGCGATAATTGGGTTTCTGATAGGGCGAGTGATCGGCTGATGCACTGAACATGAATAGAAGCGTCCTTGAACCGTGAATTAATTATTATTGGCGCAATCCAAAAGCTGGCATAAATAAACAGCAGCGTTTGATGGCAACCTTTATATACCACAATCTACGCCGGCGTGTCTGAATTAAATAACCGCGCGCGGAGCCTAGCCTCGATAAAATCAGGCCGCCCCATACAAAAAAAGAGGAGCAAATGCTCCTCTTTTTTAACCTAGAAACATGAGTGGATTAGATCCACTCAGTTTTCAATCTTACACTTTCTTATTTCCACTCGACATTGAGCGACACACCGCTGTAAGCGCTGTAGCCGTAGATGCTGATATACCAAGTGGCCGCAGCTGGGCTGCTGATACTACAGGACTCGGTATTGCCACTCTTATAGGGGCGGCAATCGTAAGCACTTGACGTGGGTTGCGAACCCTTGCGCACATAGAGATCCGCATCGCCCGTGCCACCGGCCATATCAACCGTTAAGCTGGACATACCGGCAGGAACCTCAACGCTGTAATGCGCCCAAGCTCTGCGTGCACCAGAAAGGTTGGTTTCAGATGCGCTACCGGCACCGCCACCACCCGTGGAGGGTTCAGTGTAGGAACCGGTCAAGCTAACACCTGAGAAGGTAGCATAGGCACTCAACATCACGTGGTAAGTTCCCGCCTGCACATTATTTATGGTACAGGTTTCAGCATTGCCATTTTTGTACGGACGGCAATCATAGGTAGAGCTCGTGGGGGCTGCACCAAAGCGCACATACATATCGGCATCACCACTACCGCCGGCAGACACAAAGCTTAAGTTGGTGGCGCCAGCTGGCACGTCCAAGGTAAACATGAGATTGCCACCTTTGCTCGCAGCCAAACTCGTTTTCGCCACACCGTTGACCAGTGCATTGCCTACAGGATCGGTGCCACCACCGGTATCACCCGCACAACCATGAGTGGTCAGGTAATCGCTCGCCAGTTTTGCCTTCACAATACCATTGCCGAAGTACACATCGTGCCCGGCAGTGCCCGCATCGGCAGCCGAGGCTTTCAAGGCATTTCGGATATTCGTTCCGGTACAGCTGGGATGGTTAGACCAAACCAAGGCTGCCACACCGGCAACCGCTGGCGTTGCCATAGAGGTGCCGCTCATGTAGCCATAATCACCCGGCGCAACCGCAACCGTGGCGGTGCTGGAATTAACTAACGCGGTTTTGTCTTCCAGTGCCGCACCCACCGCTGGAATAGTGGTGGTGTTAGTGTCACCCAAGGTGCCAGACAACACACCCGCCACATTGTTAATGAGAATGGCGCCAATGCCGCCACTGTTTTGGCAGTTTTTAACTTTATCGTGGAAAGAGATATTGCCGCGATCAATCACACACACCTTGCCATTAGCGCTAGCATTGGTGCTCTCAGCCGTGCCCATATAAAAAGTCGTGCCGCTAACAGAGCCGGTATTTTCGAATGCCGAGGCTGGATAAGCCGCATTATTCACCGTCAAGCTCGGCAGTGTCGCACCACCGGCGGGGTAAGTAGATAAGGTATTCACACCACCGGCGGTAACTTCTACACAGTTAGTCTTAGCCGTACTACAGGCGGGGAACTGGGAGAAATCGGCAATGGCATTATCGGCATCGTTTGCGCCAACCATCATGACTGAATCATAACCGGCAGGGTAAGAGCGAACGTTATTGCCATCGTTACCTGCGGCCGCTAACACGAGGCCACCATTTTCGGTGAACTGCTTAAACGCGTTTTCTTCCGTGGTGTTCGCCGCACCGCCACCCAAACTCATGGTAATAATATTTGCACCGGCATCGGCACAATGAGACGCCGCTTCGGCTAAATCAGACGAATAAGCCCAACCGTCGTCGTTAAACACTTTAATAATGTGCAATGGCACACCTGGGGCCATACCAACAACGCCGAAGCCATTATTTTTTGCCGCAATCGTACCTGCTACGTGGGTGCCGTGCGGGCCGCCATCGGCGAACCAATCGCCGGTGCCTGAATCGCTCGTACCGGTGATGGAATTCCACTCGAAGTCATTGTTCAAACCGCCGGTCTCGCCAGTAGAGCCGGCAATACCCGAGTCAATCACACAGACTTTCTGGCCAGACTGCAACGCCAGTTGATTGGCCTGTGATTGGTAAACCGCATAGGGGGTTAACTGGGTTTGGGTTGGGTTGCCAACGTCGTCGTTGTACAGACTTAACATCTTACGCGGCACGTCTTCCTCAACATACTCAACCTCAGCATCCAAACGCAATTCAGCCGCTGCCCGCGCGCTCATTTCGGCGGCGAATGCGTGATGGTTCTTCATTTCAAGTTTTATTTTACCGCCGCGCCTTTGCAAACCGTCTCGCGCTCTGCCCATCGATTGATCTTTAAAGGCTTTGCGACCAAAGCTTTTGATCACCGTGTTTTCGGCGGATTTTTTGTACTTAACAATATAGCGCTTCGGCGTTTGATCGCTAACCTGTGTCAAGCTGCTCACACTGGAGCCTTGTACAGAAAGGCTTTGCACATCGCCTTGGGCGCTGGCGTTAGCCGATAATGCGAGACCCAAAATACTCGCGGTTACGGCAGATGCTAATGTTTTTACGGGAAATGTCATTGGTAATACAGTCCTTTATAAATAATTTTTATAGTTATGTAGCAAATAAAGAAAAGCAAAGACGATGCCAGATCAATCCTTTGGAGCGAAAGAAGAAAAGCGAAAAATCATGCCTTAGATAAAGCGTCTTTCTGGTGAATGTTTTGTCAGCTTGTGCTGATCATTATTCTTAATGTCCCTATCCAAATCGAAACCGAAGATTTGGTTTACAGCGTCCAATTGCCCGTCGAATATAAATAGAATACGAGTAACTGAATAGATAAAAATTTAAATAGGACATCTTTGTCACATTTTTGCGAAGTAATTACGCACTCCTTGCGTTAAAAAAGGAATGGCGCGTATTAACAAAAAAAGTGGATAAAGAGTCAGACTTGCCAGTCAATTTTTTACGGTCTTTCCTACTACAACTTTCGCATTAGTTTTTTCTAAAACACTGGTCACTACATTTTTTTCAATGACACCTTCTATGTCCAACAAGCCCCACTTAGCTGTCGCACTGTTAAATGGCGCGGCAATAATTGCGCACCAATAAAAGGCTTATTTTATAGGGTTAATCCTAGTTAAGGTAAAAAGCAGAACAATAACTCGGTTACATCCGATTAATCTTATCCGGCAAAAACATCCACTTTTCTGCTAGACAGAATGACTATTACTCGGCATAAAAAAGTTATACCTACTATGCGCTGATTACGGCAAAGAAGATCATTACCAACATGGCACTAATGTACATGAAAAACAGTTTCTTTTACGTCAATGGCAAAGGATTGAGCGAACATTCGCCAAGCAATAGAAATAGAGACGAAGAAAGGAAGACACGAAGGCAAACACGGAAAAGGGAATCACCCGTCTATTGAATTGATGCCCTCATTAAAACAACTTTATAACTGTGCGACACCCCAACCACATCTTAACAGCGCAAGCTACACATACTGGCCCGCGCAATAACCACTGGCCCAAGCCCATTGAAAGTTAAAGCCGCCCAACCAACCGGTAACATCGAGCACCTCACCCACAAAGTAAAGACCGGGTGTTGTTTTCGCTTCGAAGGTTTTCGATGAGATGCCGTCGGTATCCACACCACCCATGGTGACCTCTGCGGTTCGATAACCTTCCGTGCCCGAGGGCGTTATGCGCCACTGGTGGAACTTAAGCGCAACCGCGTTTATCTCGGCATCACTGTATTGATTAACCGCGCGCCCAGCTTCAGTTTCTGTCAACCAAGATTCCACAAAGCGCTTAGGCAATATGGTTGCCAGCAAATTTTTCAACTCACTTTTGCTGCCCTGGCTGCGCCAAGCTTTTATCTGCTCGGCTAGATCGCCGCTTGGGTAAAAATCGATCAACAGCGTGTCGCTCGGGCGCCAATAATTTGAAATTTGTAACATAGCCGGGCCACTCAAGCCCCGATGGGTAAACAATAACGGATCATTAAACGTTTGCTTATTGCAAGTAACTCGCACATTGAGCGATAAACCAGACAGCGCATTCACAATGGGCTGCCATTTATCGGTAATGGTAAAGGGCACGAGCGAAGCCCATACAGGCGTGCAAGCCAAACCAAACTGTTGCGCGATTTGATAACCAAAGCCGCTGGCGCCCATCGTCGGGATGGACAGACCGCCGGTTGCCACCACGAGCGAAGTGCAGCTGTATTGGCCTAAGTTGGTATGCAAATAAAATGTATCGGCAATTTTTTCAATTTTTTCAATCGAACACTGGCTGGTAATACTCGCGCCGGCATATTCGCATTCGGTTAACAATAGGTTAAGAATGTCGCTGGCTTTATTGTCGCAAAAAAGCTGGCCCTTGGTTTTTTCGTGGTAGGCAACGCCGTGACGCTCTACCAGCTCAATAAAATCGGACGACTTATACCGGCTTAATGCAGACTTACAAAAATGGCCATTGGCCGACAGGTATTGGTTAGGCTCGATGGTGTAGTTGGTAAAATTACAGCGCCCACCGCCAGACATGAGAATTTTCTTTCCCACTTTACTAGCGTGATCCAGCACCGCTACCTGCCGGCCACGATAACCCGCCGTCGCCGCGCACATTAAACCCGCAGCACCCGCGCCAATGACAATACAATCCACATGCATAGCTTTATTCACACACACTCAAAAGCGGCATTATCGCACAGCTGGCGCAACAACCGCTTTAATAACCGCAATTGCGCCACCCCATGCAGTTCAATCACCGGCAGGCACCACGAAACCTTCATCGGTTAGCTCGCCTTTTTTATCGAGGGGCAACCAAGTTTTATCGGCACAGGCATGACCGAGCGGTTCCGGCTCCGACACAAGCGCAGCTAGGCCGAGGCCCAAGACCAATTCGCCAGGTTGATTAAAACTGCCCACGGGTAAGCCCTGGTGATCCCGCACTAACACACTTAAACCCGGCAGCGGCATCCCCGCCGAACGTTTATCGCAGCCGCGTTGAATGCGCCAATAGGTGGTGTCGAGTGCATCGGGCACATTCAAACTCACCACCGGCACCCAGGGTGAACCACCTAAGCCTAAATAAACCGGTTGATTAAAGCGCTGTTCAAACACCGTTGCATGACGCACTGCGGCGGATGAAAACTCACTGATTACCATGCGCAGGGCTGAAAACATAATGGGTTCTATTTCCTCCTGCTCGGGTAATTGCGCTAATAAGCTCGGCGACAAACACATGAGCGTCACGCGACTGCGCGCCACTTTTTTCGCCACCGTTAACAACGACTCGTCGTCGAATTGATGCACAACCGGCAAGCCTTCAAACAAGGGCATGATTAATGAAAACATCAGTTCAAAGGGATTTTTGCCGTCGATAAAACCACCCACCACATCATCGGCGCGGGTATTAATCACATCGCTAATTTGCTTGCTATTAAGCTGCAGCTGACGGTGATCGATCGCCTGCCCCGATGCTGTGCGCAAGGCGGCTGTGTGCAAGGCTTGTGGACTGCCAAACCAGTGTGCCAAAAGCCGTGCGGGCAGCAGGGTTAAGATGAAATTTGCCGCGAGCCCGGCGTGCGGTTTTGCCAACGCGATTTCATCGGCATCCGCGCCTGTTGGTTCACTAATAATTCTAGGGCCGCTGGCGCTGGCGAGATCCACCGTCACACCGGCGATCCACGCCGCCATGTGTGCAACAAAGAAATCGCGCCCCGCCGCTGTTTCGATAACCACAGACTTACCGGTGAGCCGCTTGCCCTTCAAGTTTTTTGCCAAGATCAAAGCATCAACTAACAGCTGCCGATAACTGATAGTCTCACCGCGCGCGCCGAGTAGAGCAGCCTGCCCGCCCTGGCGCTGCGCGCTTTGAATCAAATTAATCGCGGTGGATTGAAAGCCTTGGCTATGTTCCTGCCACGCATGGGCGGCTAATTCGAAGACCTTTTGTTTTAACGCTTTTGCCTCTGTGCTGATAGCTAAAGGCGCACCGAAGGCTACAATCAATTCGCGTCGACGCCCCTCAGGTGCGCGGCTTTCGCGCAGGCGCTCACTGGAGCGAGAAAATTGACTGCCCCACAAACCGTGCAAATAGAAAGGCACTATCACACCATTATCTAAGCCCTGAGTGGCGCGTTGATAACCGCTGTGAAATTTCCCCAGCTGGCCGTTGCGGCTGATTGCCCCCTCGGGAAATAAACACACCACCTCGCCCGCTTGCAAGTGTTTATTCACCTCTTGCAAAGCATCGTCGCTATGGCCTTTAGCGATGGGGATAACGCCAAATAATTTTACAAAAGGTTTAATCAGCGGCTGGTGATAAATTTCGCGCTGCATAACAAACCGCACCGGTCTTGGACAGGCTATCTGAACCAAGGCCCAGTCGATCCAGCTGATGTGGTTGCCGAGTAATAACACCGGCCCCTGGGCCGGTAAATTATTAAAGTCGACCACGTTGATGCTGTACCGGCCTTTAAACAGGAAGCTCACCACTAAACGCACGAAGGCATGGGGCAGTTTAAACAGCGTATAACCCGCGCCCACGAGTGCGACAAAACCCATCGCGCCCAAAAGCCACGCCGCGCTCAAGTTTAAGGTTGCCACCCAAACGGTAATGCCGAGGAAAGACAACATGGTGATATTTTGCACCCAGTTGTTTCCGGCCAAGACGGTACCGAGCTGTTTGGGCAGCGCGTGAAATTGTATCAAGGCGTTAAGCGGTACGATAAACAAACCACCCATTGTGCCGATAAGCAAAAAACACAGTGCCAACGCCACAGAAGAATCTAGCCCGGGCAGAACAAACAGCGCCAAGGTTAACCCCAGAGCGCCAATGGGAATTAAACCAATCTCAATGTAATTGCGCGACAAACGCCCCGCTAAAACAGACCCCAACACAATGCCTAAACCGGTGCAGGCCAAAATACCTTGGATAACCAGCGTGTTAGTTTCACCCAAAGACGCTTTGGCGAAAGCCGGGAAAGCCGCCAACACAACTTGTGCAATCGCCCAAAAGGTCGACAGCCCAACAATGGATAACCAAATAGCAGGCCGCCTTTGCAGTATTGCCAAATTGCGACGTAGATAACCTAAGCGCGCATATTGCGCCAATTCAAAGCGCTTGTCTGGCCGCCCCTCTGACTTTTGCGTTAGGCGATAAGTCAACGCCACTTCGCAACAGGCAAGGCCAACCAAGAGCCAGCCCAAGGGTGCAATCTTGCCGACTATGTGGTTGCTACTGCTCAGCTCTGCCCCTATCAGCATCCATTCGAATAAGGCCGAAAACACAAAAGTGCCGAGCAGGATGCCCAAAATGCTCACAGCGTTAACCACACCATTAGCGCGCGCCAAAGGTTCGTTACCCACCAATTCTTTGATATAGCCGTATTTTGCCGGGCTGTAGATAGCGCTTTGAATAGCCAATAACAAGGTCAAAGCAAACGCGGCCCAAAACCAACCCTGGTAGTAACAGAAGGTGATCAACAGCGTTGCAACCACCACGGCCCAAGCGCTAACGCGCATCACCTGATGCTTGGGAAACTTGTCGGAAAGAAAACCAGCCGGAGAAAACAACAAGATAAAAGGCAGCAAAATAAGGGCGTTGACTAAGGCCGTGAGCACCACCTGCTCATTGCCGTCGTACACCTTAAAGACCGTATTCTGGATCACGATTTTATGGCCCAAATCCACAAACGCGTTCAGAAAAACCACGCTGATATAGGGTAAAAATCCTTTAAAGTCGGTCAGCTTCCGCATAATTCACTCCTGATAACGGCTCTAGCGCCGGCGGCTTTGAAGTTGGCTAAATTGCCAGATGGCCACCCGATTTGCTACCAATATCTAAAAAGTTGTGCATTATTAACCCCAAAGTATCAATATATGCACCCTGTCATCTCAAAAGTCTCGAAAAGGAGAAACTATGGCTCAGGTTGCTGCCATCATCGACACATTAAAAAGCTGCCTAAAAGCCCACGGCTTACGCTATGTGGAAGTAGCCCAGGCGCTCAACCTGTCTGAGGCGAGCGTCAAGCGGCTATTCAGAATGCGCAGCTTTGACTTAGAGCAATTACAGGCTATTTGCCAGCTCATGGGAATGGAGATATCGGATTTAATTCAAACCATGCAGCAACACAACCCTGGCTTAGTTCAGCTCAGCCTTGCGCAGGAAGAGGAGATCGCCAAAGATCCGGCGACATTACTGATTGCCGTATGCGTTTTGAATCGCTGGACTGCGGAAGAGATGGTGAGCTTTTACCGTTTTAAAATGACTGACATTATTCGCAAGCTGGCACTCTTAGATAAACTTAACATTATTGAATTGTTGCCTAACAATCATATCAAGTTAAAAGTTGCGGCAAACTTTCACTGGCAACCGAACGGACCGATTGCCAAATTTTTCAAGCACACAATTGAGCGAGAGTTGTTTAACGCAGATTTTGAACAGCCAGCCAATCACCTTGCCATTTTAAATGGCATGCTCTCGCCGCAGTCGACACAAGCCTTTCAACTTAAACTAAATAAACTAGCGCAAGAATTCGATCAACTAAACAACGCCGATGCAGCCCTAGACGTCAGTAAAAGAGACGGGGTTACGTTGGTGTTAGCCATGCGCGATTGGCATTACACCAGCTTCCAAAGATTTATTCGGACGTAAAAAAGCCGCGCTACAGGCGCGGCTAGGACTTTGCGAACCATCAAAAGAATCAGTTCACATTATGGTGTGCCAATAATATTTAACGTGACTCCCGAAGCCGCCGAGTAACCGCGCACATCGATATACCAGGTGCCAGCCGCCGGCGCATTGAAACTGCAGGTTTCGCTATTACCGTTTTTATAGGGCCGGCAATCATAGGCCGAGGTGGTTGAGGCCGCGTTGTGACGCACATATAAATCCGCGTCGCCCGTCCCGCCACTCATATTAACTTGCAAGCTGGTATAGCCCGCGGCCAAGGTTTGCGTGTAGCGCGCCCACTGACTTTTTGCCACGCTAATATTCGAGATAGTTTCATTAATGGGCGGGTTAGTTTGGCCGCCGCCTTCGGTATAGCTGCCCACCAAGCTGACATTGGCAAAGCTGCTATAGGCTTTTAACCGCACGTAATAGGTGCCACCACTGGCGCTACCGGCACAGGTTTCACTGTTGCCGTTTTTGTAGGGCCGGCAATCGTAAACGCTATCGGTAGGCGCCGAGCCAAACTTAACGTACATATCCGCATCGCCACTGCCACCACTCATAACAAACTGAATATTGGTGGCACCGGCTGGCACCTGCAGGGTGTAAACAAGATCGCTACCTGTTGCTGCGGCAAGCCCCGTCTTAGCCTGACCGTTGACTAACACATTATCCACGGGTGGTGGCGGAGGCGTATCGCCGGTGCCGCCTTTAGCCAACTCCGCGATAAAAGTTGCGGACAATTTAGCGAAATTCAGCGAGTGCTGAGCGTCGAAGGTATTGTCGTAGGCGGTGTGAATATTCGGGTTATGGTCCGACATATTCGATTCAAACGGCATAGACGCCGCATAACCTTGGGCATTCCACGAGGCGTGATCAGAGCAACCATAACCACATTGATCATAGCCATAGCTCACCCCTTGCAGGTAGGTGTCGATCAACTGCGCCATAAATTGATTCTGCGCCGTGTTGGTGTAGTCGGTCATGAACACAATATCTCTATTGCTGGTGCCCTTGTAGCCGCTCATATCAAACTGCGCAACACCAATCACGTTGGTGCCCGCCGCTTTGTGCGCTTCGGCTATCGCTTTAGAACCGCGCAAGCCAACTTCTTCTGCCGCATAGGCCATAATTTTTACTGTGCGGGCCGGTTTAAAATCGGCCGCAACCATCGCGCGTAGTGTCTCGGTGATAACAGCGATGCCGGAGGCATTATCATCGGAACCTGGTGCTCGACCGCTGCTCGGATTGCTTTGATTGATTGAATCTAGGTGGCCGCCAATAACCACAACTTCATTGGGATAAGTGGTACCGGTAATGGTGGCAATCACGGACGGTTGCGCCCAAGTATGACCGTAAAGAGCAACCTGAATATCGCTGCGGCCACTGGCAATAGATTGCCACTGCCCCAGCGTCCAGTTAGCCGCATTGACACCGGTTTGCTGGGTGTAATAGCGGTTGTTGTAAGCACTCAAGGTATTAACCGTTGCGTTCAATTGGCTCGCGCTCATTTCACCGAGCAGTGCGCTTACACCCGCCGGGTTATCGATGGAGTAACTCACCAGTGAATTTGTCTGCTGCGCTTGAGATAAAGACGCATACTGCTGTGCGTCGGCAAAACTCTCATGAAACATAAAACCGCCGCAGCGATTAAACTCGTCGTGCATAAAACTACTCAACGACTCAACCTGCGTCGCCGGCAGACTGCCGATGGTAATAGCCGGCGCACTCACATTGGCGCTCGTGCTTAACAACGGCTGAAAATCTACCCCGGTAATTGTCTGACGCGTTAATAGTTGGCTGGCGTCCGAGCCAATGGTAATCCAGGCTCGATCCTGCGATGTGGGTTCGGCAGCATTAGCCCATGCACTTAGCGTGCAACACAGCAATGTTGTAAAAATAACTTTCATAAATCACCCTGCTCTTCAGATTTTAATCTGAAAAAATAATGAAATGTAAATGAATAGAGCGAGAAAAAAAGAGGAGCCGTAGCTCCTCTTCTCTAACACGTTAAGCCACTTAGTTAGGCGTAGCCGTGTAGTTCAGGGTCACACCAGATGCCGCAGAGTAGCCGCGAATACCGATGTGCCAAGTACCACTTTGTGGATTAGTGAAACTGCAATTCTCACTGTTGCCATTCCTATAGGGCCGGCAGTCGTAAGACGATGTGGTTGGCTGGCTACCGCGGCGCACATATAAATCAGCATCGCCAGAACCACCACTGATGGTGACATTAAGGTTCGAATAATCACCATTCAACTGCACTGTGTAATATTTCCAAGCACCCCTTGATACAGAAATATTAGAAACAGTTTCATTGATAGGATCTGCACCCGTACCACCTTCGGTGTAGCTACCGGTTAAGGTAACACCAGAGAAGGTCGAATAGGGTTTAACGCGAACATAGTAAGTACCGCCTGTGGCCGTGCCGGTACAGGTTTCGTTATTGCCGTTGGCATAGGGGCGACAATCGTAGCTGCTATCGGTTGGCGCTGAGCCAAACTTGGTGTACAAATCGGCATCACCGCTGCCACCGCTCATGACAAACT
The DNA here is from genome assembly GCF_030409605.1 of Simiduia curdlanivorans. Taxonomy (NCBI): domain Bacteria; kingdom Pseudomonadati; phylum Pseudomonadota; class Gammaproteobacteria; order Cellvibrionales; family Cellvibrionaceae; genus Simiduia; species Simiduia curdlanivorans. Next base: position 2,281,087 of record NZ_JAUFQG010000004.1, on the reverse strand, counting down.
GAATGTTGGTGGCACCTGCAGGCACCTGCATGGTGTAGGTTAAATCCGCACCCGTGCTTGCCGCTAAGCCAGTGACTGGAACACCATTTTGCAACACATTATCGGTTGGTGGTGGTGGATCAATCGCACAGTTAGAGTTGCTGGCAGAAGAACTGACACCAACCGCTGCAAGCGATGCATTAACTTGGGCAACATCGTAACCGAGGTCACAGGCTGCATCTAACACACCATTGCCGGCTACATCCCAGTTAGTGTTTGCAGTCCAGTAAAGCCGGTTGGCACGGGCATAGACCTCGAAAGCCTTTTGAGTATTCCAACCAGAGGTGGTTGCCAACAAGTAGAACGCCTTGTTGTAAACACCGGAGCTGTAGTGCACGTCCATGCCGCTGGTGTAATCAGACTGGTGGCCAATAGACTTGCCGTCTAAAGGCGGGTTATCCATGTAACGCAAAGAGCCGTTACCCTTGAATATCTGAGCACCCACTTTCCAATCGTTCGTGCCATTCATGTAGTACTCGGCCGCTTCACCCGCCATATCCGAGAAGGCTTCGTTTAAGCCACCGGACTTACCGGAGTAAGTTAGGTTGGAGTTTTGCTCGGTAAAGCCGTGGCTCACTTCGTGCGCAGAGACATCCAAGCTGACTAAGGGATAGAAGGTGTTGGCGCCATCACCAAAGGTCATCGCCGAACCATTCCAGAAAGCATTTTCGTAGCTATTGGAATAGTGCACGCGCATTTGCAGCTGGAACGACAAGGGTGCCGTACCCACATAGGCATTGTACATATCAAACACTACGCCGCCGAAGTAGTGAGCATCGTTCAACGGTGAGTAAGCACCGTTAATAGATTTCACAGTATTCTGAGGGCAAGTAAAATTAAACGCCGTACTACCCGACGTACCGTGATTTAAATTCACGGTTTTTACGTTGGTATTTTGCATGGTACAGGTACTGCCCGACTGCGATACGTTCATCGCAGGGAAATCTGTACCGTAAAAATATTGACCGGTTTTTTGGTTACCACCAGGGCCAGTCGCGTTGGCGGTTTGTAGATTATCCCGCTCCAACAGCACAGCACCCGTTAAGGCATCAATAATCATGTAAGGGCGCGACGGGGTATCGCCATATTGCACATAGCTAACTTCATAAACCAAACGCGCCTTGCCCGATTCATCCTGCCAGATGGCTAAACGGTTGGTTTCGTTTTCATAACTCATCGGTGTCGAGTTGGCGCGAATAGAGGCGCCGGCCATCGAGTGTGCCTTAGCTCTTTGCATCGCGGCATCGGCACTGATGCGCGCCGTCGTGCTGACAACGTCAGCGGCGATATTATTCAACACCGCACCATGGGCACGCTTGAATAAACCGGTGCTATGACGGCTAATAACCACATCGTCACCCACCACGGGCAAGCCCTTATACAGTTGGGTGTAACGGGTGGTTACCGCACCGTTGGCATCGGTGTAGGTTTTTCTAACTTGTAGCTCGTCACCAGCAGCTAAGCCTAATACCAAGCCATTGTTCGCCTGTTGCATCAAAGCTGGTGTTCCCGCAAGACTGCTGACGAGGTCAGGTCGCTCTTGCAAAAAAGCCCGCTCGGCAGCTTGCGCTGATAAGCAACTCGCGGCGCCCAAAACAAAGGCCGTGAACTTCATATTATTTTTCTTAGTCATCTCACTTATTTCCCTGTTATTCATGGTCAAAAAAATAGGCAACTGCCTATTCTCCGATTGCTCGAGCTACTGCTTCCGCTGGCATTACTGCTTAAGCCATTACTACTAGACGAGGGAAATGCCCGAAAAATTAGGCTAGCGTAGCGCGCGAAAATTCACTAAAGATCAACATGAAGACAGGATGAAAAAATTAAAAGTCACATGAAATAGCTATAAATGAACATTTTTATGATAAAAAAGTGCCACATATGTCAAACTCAAAGGTACACCAGTTCCACACTTGGCGCGCCAGCAGGAGTCGATCCGCGCCAAGGTCATTTATGACCTGTTTGGCCAAACGCTATCTCGTACAGTGAGGTCGGAAGAAGGAGTCAAAAGTACAGAACGGACTCTATTACTTTATCATTAAGCCAAGTTTTCATTTGAGCGGAAAAAACAACACCAAGGTTGTGACATGAATAAAGATTCAAAAAAAATTGTAGGCGGCGGCTTTAATAAAGTGCTCTACACCTTACAAACTGCCAATCGCATCGGCCTGCGCGCCTCGGCCAAAGCGCTCACAGCGAAAAACGCCTGCAAAGCCTGCGGGCTTGGCATGGGTGGCCAAAGAGGCGGCATGACCAACGAGCTGGACGAGTTTCCCTCCGTGTGTAATAAAAGCGTCCAGGCGCAATCAACGGACATTCAAAACCCCATACCGCTTGAAATTTTTAATCACAACCTGAAAGAACTGCAAGAGCTCGACGGCTATGAAGTGGAACACCTAGGTAGACTCGATACTCCGCTATTTAAGGCCAAAGATGCACAATACTTTAAACCCATTAGTTGGGGCGACGCTTTAGCAATTGCTAGCGCGAGGTTCAACGCAGCCCGGCCAGATAAAACTTTTTTTTATGCCTCGGGCCGTTCGTCCAATGAAGCCGGCTTTTTGTTGCAATTATTCGCTCGGGCCTACGGCACCAACAACATCAACAACTGCTCCTATTTCTGTCACCAAGCCACCGGTGTTGCGCTGCAAAATGCTATCGGCTCTGGCACGGCCACCGTCGCACTGGAGGATTTAGCCGACTGTGATTTTGTGCTGCTTAGCGGCGCCAATCCAGCCTCAAACCACCCCCGCTTGCTACACAGTTTAAAAAAATGTCGCGATCGCGGCGGCAAAGTCATTGTCATTAACCCCGCCGAAGAGCCGGGCTTGGTTCGCTTCGCCCTACCTAAAAGCCCCAGCTCGTTAATTGCAGGTGGCCATGAAATTGCATCGGTGTATTTACAGCCCAAAGCGGGGGCAGACGCTTATCTATTTCTTGGCGTCGGCAAAGCAGTACTCGAAGGCCAAAAGCAAGATAGCGAATTTATCGAAAGCCATACCCACCACTACCTTGATTATCTGGCACAAATAGAAAGCACCTCTTGGTTGACCATCGAAATGGAAACCGGGTTAACGCGAGAGGCTATTTCCAATCTCGCAGCAATTTACAGCCAAGCGAAGCGCGCCATCTTTGCCTGGGGCATGGGCTTAACCCACCATAAACAGGGCGTAGAAAATATCGAACACCTGGTCAATGTCGCACTGTTGCGCGGCATGATTGGAAAGCCTGGGGCTGGCTTATTACCGCTGCGCGGCCACAGTAATGTGCAAGGTATGGGCAGCATTGGCATGAAGCCTGTTTTGCCAAGTGAGGTGATCGAAAAATTCGATCAACAACTGGGTATTTTAAGCCCCAAAACTCCGGGCATGGATACTATGGCCTGCCTAGAGGCGGCGTTTCAAAATACGATTGAGGCAGCGCTTTTTCTCGGCGGAAATATCTTAGAAGCCGCACCCGATACCCGCTGGGCCAGCCAAGCACTGGACAATATCCACTTCAAGCTCTTCCTCACCACAACATTAAACAGAGGCCATTTACACGGCACGGACAAGAGCGAGAGCCTGATTTTACCGGTAACCGCCCGAGACGAAGAGCATCAGCCGACCACGCAAGAATCTATGTTTAACTATGTTCGGCTGAGCGATGGCGGTATCACCCGGTTTACCAACGTTAAACCCGAAGTCGAGATAATCGGCAGCCTTGCCAGCGCCGTTATCGACAGCAAGGTATTCGACTTTTCAGCCTTTAGATCACACACAACGCTGCGCCAGGCAATAGCCAAAACCATCAAGGGCCTCGAAGCGCTTGCAACCATTGACCAGACCAAACAAGAATTTCATATCCCTCAGCGCCGGTTAAATCATCCACACTTTCAAACAGAGAGTGGTAAAGCGAGTTTTTTGGCATCGCCGCTGCAACCACACAAAATCAATTCTGAATTTCCGTTCAATCTAATTAGCGCGCGCAGCGAAGGCCAATTCAATACCATCATCTATGAACAAAAAGATACCTACCGAGGCGCGACGCACCGGCAAACTGTTTTTATGCATCAGCAAGACCTGCTCAAACTTGGTTTAAAAGACAATGCGTGGGTGGATATTATTTCCCCCCACGGTGAGGTAAACGGTTTGCAGGTAAAAATATTTAATATCACACCCGGTTCCGTCTTAGGTTACTATCCCGAGCTCAATGTATTGATCGGAAGAGAGCTAGACCCAAGAAGCCGAACACCCGCGTATAAGTCGGCAGCGGTTCAGGTTATAGCCACAAGAACTGCGCGCACATGAAACATCACCTTTTTATTGAGATGAAATATGCCTATCACTTCGGCCACCGCTAAATATCTCATCACCATCGCCAGTCTTGTGTGGCTACATCTGGCGCAGGCTCAGCAGCCCTTAGCGCCTAGGGACATAGTGCAGGCGGCGATGGCGAGGCTGAATCATTCGGTGCATTACGATGGCCGCTATCACTCCATCGCCTATCCAAATGGCGATGTACCGGCCAATATTGGCGTCTGTACCGATGTGATTGTTCGCGCATACCGCAGCCTAGGCATAGATTTGCAACAAAATGTACACGAAGATATGGCTGCGAACTTTAGCCTATACCCGTCCAAGAAAATCTGGGGTTTAAACACGACGGACACCAATATCGACCACCGCAGAGTGCCCAACCTAGAGGTCTACTTCCAGCGCTTCGGCACATCGCTGCCACTCGATGCAGATTTCCAACCCGGCGATCTGGTCAGCTGGCGCTTGCCGGGTAATCTTCCCCATATCGGCATTGTTGTGGATGAAAAGAGCGACGATAAACAGCGCTATAAAATCGTTCACAACATTGGCCGAGGCCCAAGTTTGGATGACATGCTATTTGATTACCCCATTGTTGGGCACTTCCGCTATTTACCGACCATAACTCACCCCTAAGCGGCACCGATGTATCGCGTCTGTCGCATATTTATTCAACTTCGTCGCAGGATTCTTTGAATCAGCACTCAGGCCTAGCTTCACCCTATTGCTTTCAAACTGACACGGCGTATCCTCATGAGCTTTTCACACACCTTAGGAAGGATGAAAGTATGAAAAAAATCGCCATACCTCTATTTACATTACTTACATTAACTGCGGCACAAGCCGCCAACGCAGGCAGCGACAGCGGTTTTTATCTCGGTGGCTCGGTGGGTTCTGCCGTGGTTGAAGCGCAGGAAACCGGCATTGATTTAGACGACAGCGACGTGGGTTATAAAGTCTTCGGCGGCTACAATTTTGGCTTAGTTCCGCTCGTCGATCTCGCCCTTGAAGCGTCTTATTTGGATTTTGGCACCCAGACAGGCGACGCGTCGGGTGGAGAATTCACCCTAGCAACAACCGGTCTTATGGCCTCAGGCCTAGTCGGCGTCAATCTTGGCCCAGTGGGGTTATTTGCCAAGGCCGGCATAGTCAATTGGAACAGCGATTTTAAAGAGCTCGGCGGAAACACCTCAGACTCAGGCTCAGACCCAGCCTACGGTATTGGTGCGAAATTTCAGTTAGGTTCATTTCAGCTGCGCGCTGAATACGAATTGATCGACATTGAAGACGCCGATATCGACTATTTCTCGGTGGGCGCGGCCTACACTTTCTAATCAGCGCTATCGATTAGCAAAGCTTTTGTAAGCTCGCTGTCTTGATCTACCTAGGCAGATACCTGAACTTGCCTAAACATACCTAAATACAGGCGCTTGCACCGTAACACAAGGGGCAAGCGCTTCTTCCTTGCATTCAACTAAGCCTTAAAACCTTTTGCCACGATATACACTTCGCGCGAGCGAGCGCGGGACGCATCTGGCTTGCGGATCACCACCTTGTCGAAGGATGAGCGCACGTCTTTTAAATAGTCGTCGTAACCCTCGCCGTGAAACACCTTAGCGACAAAGGCACCCTTGGGCTTTAATACCTGGCGCGCCATGTCCAGCGCCAATTCCACTAGGTACATAGACGAGGCTTGATCGGCGGCGTTCACACCGCTGATGTTGGGCGCCATATCGGAGATCACGAGATCCACACCGGCACCGTCGAGCAGGGCCAAGATCTGTTCGAACACGGCATCTTCGGTAAAATCACCCTGAATAAAATCTACATCGGCTAATGGGTTCATGGGTAAAATATCGGAGGCAATTACCCGGCCCTTGTCGCCCACCATAGGCGCGACAATTTGCGACCAGCCGCCAGGCGCAGAGCCCAAATCCATAATGACCATGCCCGGCCTTACCAAGCGGTCTTTCTCGATCAGCTCAATCAGTTTATAACTGGCGCGGGAGCGGTAGCCGTCTATTTGCGCGCGCTTCACGTATGGGTCGTTAACATGCTCTTCCAGCCAACGGTTACTGCTTTTGGATCTGGCCATGGCACCACTCTAGGTATGTCGTTATCACCGGGGCCGTTTTGCGGCCATGAAAGTCGGCAATTGTACGCGCTCACCGGTCTGGCGGCAAAAACATCCCGCCTTAGAAAACTGGCTATTTCGACGCCCCTAGGTACAATTACCGCTATTTTTAGCCTTTGCCGGAGACACCGGCCAGGAAGCCCGCATGCTACGAATCACCGAACTCGCCCTGCCCCTCGACCACGCGCCCGAGGCGCTCAATCAGGCGATTAGCCAACGCCTAGCCATAGACCCCAGCGACCTATTACAGGTGCAGGTGTTTAAGCGCAGCTACGATGCGCGTAAAAAGAATACGGAAATCAAATTCATCTACATTGTCGACGTGGAAGTGCGCCATGAAGCCGCCCTGCTCGCGCGCTTTGAACAAGATACCCACATCAAACCCGCGCCGGATACCCACTACTACCCTGTGGCGACAGCGCCCGAAAAACTAACCGAACGGCCTATTATTATTGGCTTCGGCCCCTGCGGTTTATTCGCCGCACTGATCTTGGCGCAAATGGGCTTTAAACCCATCGTGCTCGAGCGCGGCCGCGACGTGCGCACGCGCACCAAAGACACCTGGGCACTGTGGCGCAAACACGAGTTAACGCCGGAATCAAACGTGCAATTTGGCGAGGGCGGCGCTGGGCTTTTTTCCGACGGTAAACTCTACAGCCAAATTAAAGACCCGAAATTTTACGGCCGCAAAGTGATGCACGAATTTGTCCGCGCCGGCGCGCCGGAAGAAATACTGTTTGTCAGCAAACCGCACATAGGTACCTTCCGCCTAACCGGCGTAGTGGCGGCCATGCGCGAAGAAATTATTGCCCTAGGTGGCGAGGTGCGCTTTGAAAGTAAAGTGACCGACATACGTCTCGACCAGAACGGCAACAATCACAGCGATCAAAAACACAGAGTACAAGGTGTAACACTCGCCGACGGTAGCCGCATCGATAGTCGCTATGTTGTACTCGCCCTCGGCCATAGCGCCCGCGATACCTTTAGAATGCTGCATAAAAATGGCGTGTTCGTGGAAGCAAAACCTTTCGCCATCGGCTTTCGTATCGAGCACCCGCAATCACTCATCGATACCGCGCGACTAGGCAAATACGCAGGCCACCCAGAGCTGGGCGCGGCCGATTATAAAGTGGTACACCACGCGAAAAATGGCCGTGCGGTGTACAGCTTTTGCATGTGCCCAGGCGGCACTGTCGTGGCCGCCACCTCTGAAGAAGGTCGCGTTGTCACCAATGGCATGAGTCAATATTCCCGCAACGAGCGCAACGCTAACTCGGGTATTGTGGTAGGCATTAATCCCGAAGAGGATTTCCCCGGCGGCCCACTCGCGGGCGTTGAGTTGCAAGAAAAATTAGAATCTCACGCCTATGTGTTAGGTGGTGAAGATTACAGCGCGCCGGCGCAATTAGTTGGCGATTTTATTAAAGCCAAAGCCTCAACCCAATTAGGTGAAGTAGAACCTTCCTACAAACCCGGCATCAAACTTGTCGATCTCGCCAGCAGCTTGCCGAAATATGCCATAGACGCCATTCGCGAAGCCCTGCCCGCCTTCGGCAAACAAATTCGCGGCTTCGATAGAGCCGATGCGATTTTAACCGGCATAGAAACCCGCACTTCATCGCCCGTGCGCATCACCCGCGACCACCACACACTGCAAAGCTTAAATACCCAAGGCCTTTTTCCCGCGGGCGAAGGTGCGGGCTACGCTGGCGGCATTTTATCGGCCGGGGTAGACGGCATCAAAGTCGCCGAAGCCTTAGCCATAGCGATGCTGGAAGATAGGGGTGAAGTAGCGCAATGAAAATTGACGACATAAAAAAACTGCACCAGAAAAAATACCGCGCGGAATTTGGCTGCTATTTAGTCGAAGGCGAGCATCTCATTCTAGAACTGGAGAAGGCGGCAGATAAGCAACCTAACCTCCAAGACGCGAAACTATTTGTTACGGAAAATTATCAGTATTGGCAAACCCGGTTCGAAAAAACAGTTATTTCCGAACGGCAAATGCAGCAAATATCCGACACCAAATCACCGCAGGGCATTGTGGCCCTGGTGCCCATCCCCAGTGCAAAAAATCTCGCTAGGGCCAGCTCGACATTAACGTCCGACGAAAAAAATAGCGCAGAGCGCGCCATCTATTTATTTGAAACCCAAGACCCAGGCAACCTCGGCACCATTTTACGCACCCTCGCCTGGTTCGGTAATTTTCGCTGTTTATTAAGCCCCAACAGCGTCGACCCCTACAATCCAAAAGTCGTGCGCGCCAGTATGGGTGCTATTTTTCATTTGCCGCTGGAATTGGACGTAGAACTCGCTGAGTTAAACCAACGCTACTCGCGCGTTGCCTACTTAGATATGGAAGGCGAAACTATCGGCCATAACAGCTTCGGTGATTTTCAATGCTATCTATTTGGCAATGAGGCTCGCGGTGTACCCGAGCAAGCGAGACAGGATCTACGGGCCCAAGCCTTTACCATCCCCGGCTCTGGGACTATTGAATCCCTTAACTTAGCCAGCGCCGTGAGCATTTGCGCTTATCAGCTCAGTTAAACAGTAGACTCAGAAAGAAAAAAGCCGCGCTAGGCAAATTCTCCATAGCGCGGCGAAGGGTGTTCATCAATTACAGTTCAATCAATTTGGCGCGTCAGTTTTTGCTTAGTTACCGCAAATATTACTGATCTTATGTAGTTCTGCTTCTGCACCGGCAAAGGCAAAAGAATTACTGTCACTAACATGGTAGAAAACTGCGCCATTGGGGAATAGCACAATACCAATACCACCGTAACCAGACATGTAAGTTACCCAAGAGCCCGCTGGGCAAAGTGGCGAGCTACGCTGGCCCATATCATAAGTCCACATACCGTTTATATAAGTTGACTCACTGCCGTAGGTTTCCAATCCGTTATCACTGCCTTTTAATAACATGTCATCCATAATGGCTGGGTCTAACACCTGCTGGCCGTTAATCACACCGCGATCATTAACCAACTTACCGAGCTTGACCATATCATCGGCGTGCCAGTTCATGCCGTGACTCCAGAACGGATCGGCTGGGCTGGCTTGAGTGCGCACGGTGGTGTAAGTAGCCGGGCTTAACTTCAACGGCTTGTACACCTCATTCACTAACTTATCGAATAGATCGCCAGCGGCGTAGTAATTATCCATGGCCACGCCGGCAATGTAGGTATCCGATGAGTGATAGGAAAAGTGTGTGTTAGGTGTGGCCTTGCGAATATAGCGCTCGCAAGCGTGCTTGATTTTTTCCGCGTGGGTAAACACCAAGAAGAAATCATTTAACACTGCTGTGCTGCCCTCGTCACCCTCATAAGATGAAAGGCGATAATTCCCCGTGGCCATATCCAAGGCATTTTCAACGGTCACATCGCTCCAAATAGACGCTGTGCCGTTAATGCCATCCTGACATTCGCTCACGTAGTCGGCCACTTTCATGTTGCGCGCTACAGCACCGTCTTGCTGGCTCAATAAAGCATGGGCGAAGTTCGCCACCGCCGTTTTCGCCGTTGAATAAGACGGCAAGCCCATGACCTCGCAGAAGGGGTAATTGCCATTTTGTGTCACGCAGGGCGCCGCGTAATGAATGCCGTTGTAGTAAACCCCGTGAGTGGTTTCACCTGAGGCCTGCTCTGCGGCGATATTACTCACCACAACACCAGGGTAATCCACCGCCAATTCAGAGATGGCTTTCGTGGGGATACGGTTAAGCACTTCCGCTTCGTAGTTAGCGATTAAATTCGATGTATCGCTAACGGCGCCGGGCACATAGCTGGCCGACACCAAGCCCCACAAGTTGTAATTAAAATACAAACAGGTTTCGCCACCCACTTGCACGGCCACCTTGGATACAGAGCCGTCGTTTTTAAACAAGAAGGTTAGTATGCCGTTATGGGTACAATTGGCTTGATTCTCTTGTAGCGAAAAGGGAATGGCGGCACGGGAAAAGCCTTGGTCGTTGTTTTCATCCCAAACCCGCCCGGGTTCTAGAATGTAATTCCAATCGCCGTGGCCGGTTACAACAAGACCGCGCTGCTGGGGAATGATGTGCGAACCGGTTTGCACAAACTCAAAGTCAAAACTGGGTAAGGTATTGGGCGACACATAGTTACCCGCTTGCGCCCGACCCGATGTTGTTTCATTAAAGCTCAGCGCCGTATCGTTACCAGCATTGAGCACCAAGCGACCAGAAAAACTGTTACTCGGTTGCTTAGCTTTGGAATTATCGGCATTAAGTTCAGAGGTGCCGTGGCTGTACTGACTGAAATCCACCATGCCAATACTTGAGCCATTGAGCTGGGCGTAACTCAGCGCCGTGCGATTGACATTGCCATCACCAGTAAAGCTGTGCAGCGAGCCAGACGGTGGTGTGACCACATCACTTCCGGTGCCGGTTAGCGATAACGTTGTTGGTGTATCGTTATTGGCAATACTCAGCGAAGCACCGACACTGCCCACAACGGTGGGCGTAAAATTCACGTTAAAGCTACAACTCGTGCTGGGGCTTAAGGTGGTATTGGCGCAATTATTATTTGCCAAGGCAAAGGGAGCGCTGGCGCCGGTCATGCTGGTGAGGGTTAGGTTTGCATTGCCGGTATTTGAAATGGTCACGGTTTTGCTGGCGCTGCTGCCGACAAGTACCGAACCAAAAGCAGCACTCCCGCTGAGCGATAGTTTAGGCGCGGGCGCGGCTGAGCCGACAATACTAATGCCGTCAGCGTAGCAGTAGTCCGCCGCACTACCGGTTTGTACATAGCGAATATAGGTGGTGCCACCAGTGATGGTTTTGGTGGCATTAAAAAACGAGCTATTGTCCTGCCCGTTGTTCAAGGTTATCAGGGGTGTACCCCAATTTTGGTTAGAGTTAGAAACATAGACATCGCAGCGGTCATTGGTTTCCAAACTACTTGCAGCAACGGATACCGTCACATCGCCGTCGGCCGAAAAACTGCGTTCGGCGGTAGCGCCACCTTTAAGGCGCAGTGCGTATTGGCCGATGGTGACGTTAGTTACGATGGCCGTTGTACCCGTAGTACTCCAGCCGTCGGCATTGCCATCTTCAAAATCTTCTTGGACGTCTGCGTGGCAACCCAGCGACATACTCGCGAGCAAAGCTGAGGCCAAGATCAATTTAACTGGACGCATAATTTTATCCCGTATGACTCGATTAGTTATTATGTGCAAAAGCGCGCTATTTACAGTCGATCCCTAGCCACCTCAGCAGCCCCGATTGGGCACAGCAACGCGTCTCGCTGCACCTCGGCAACGCGAATCATCCACCGCTAGATCTAAGGAAACCCGATAGTAACAACGGCGTAGAAACACCATAGAGCCACTTAATAGACGCCTATTGGTCCAGACGCTTAACAAGCGCTGGAATGTCAGAAAGCACATGCGGGTATTACGTGTTGAATAAGCGCTTAACCTGATAAAAACCAAGCACTTAGCTCAACAGCAGGTTTTTTATTGGTCTATACTGAGTGCTGGTTTGAACTCCATAACGTATAAATTGTGGTAGAGGTGGTCTTTGTTTGTATTCGAAAAGCTGTTTGACGGCAGCCTAATGCCCCACGGTCATTGTTTACTTTGGCGAGAAGATCTACTGTTTCTTCATCTAGGTGGCGACATTCTAACGGCGCTCTCCTATGCCATCATTCCAATAACCCTCGTTTATATCGTACGAAGCCGCGACGACCTGCGTTTCGATTGGATTTTCTGGCTTTTCGCCGCCTTTATTTTTTCCTGTGGCGTCAGTCACGTGATGGGCATAATCAATATTTGGCACGGCTATTATTTTATTGAAGGCCTGGTAAAGTTCGGCACGGGGCTGATCTCTACAATAACAGCCATTATGTTACTCAGGCTGATACCGAGCATTCGTAGAATTCCTAGCACCAGACAACTGGAGTTAAGTAATCGAGAGTTACTTACCGTGAAAGAAGAGCTCATAAATGCCAACAGAACACTCGAACAGCGAGTGCAAAGACGAACAGCAGAATTGGAAAAATTAGCCCGTACCGATGCGCTAACCGGGGTTGCCAACCGCGGCGAAATCATCCGCTTAGGCCATAGCGAATTCGCTCGAGCTAAGCGCTACAACCGCAATTTTTCCGTGATTATGATTGACATCGATTTGTTCAAGGAAATTAACGATACAAAAGGCCACCAAGCTGGTGATGATGCATTGAATCACGTCGCCCAAGCACTCAAAGGGTGCTGCAGAGAGGCTGATTATCTAGGCAGGTATGGCGGCGAAGAATTCTTAATGGTGTGCCCAGAAACAGATACTAATGCAGCGAACCAACTGGCAGAGCGATGCCGCCTCGTCGTGATGGAACTACCCGAGACCCCAAAAATCACCATCAGCTTAGGCGTTGCGGATATCGCTGACGAAACAGATCTAGAGGCACTTATACACGATGCTGACGCAGCGCTATATCGAGCCAAGGAACAAGGCCGAAACCGGGTTGTTTGTCACCGAAGTTAAATGAAGCGTCAGTAAAAACGGAGGCTTTACAAAAATTTTCATCACCCCTCCTATCTTAAGGAGTTTGAAAACTACTCGCAGATTCGCCACCTCCGTTCAGATCTATAACGCCACGGCTTACCTAGCACGGACTTCTCCATTGCGCCCAAAAGTCACATTTAGTGAAATCAATGCCGTCAACCTCGGCGACTTATTGACGATTCCCTATTTGCATTCAGCCTCACTGAAGGCCACTTATTAAAAAGCCAACTGCGCGGCACAGGATCACCATCCGCCCGCCCTAGCCAAATTTCGACTAAAAAAATGCACAACCCTCGTAACCACCAGCGCTGAGCCTGGCGAGCAAAAAGCAACAAATACCGCTAGACGAAAAACAACCGCTAGCGCAGAATGCCCGCCGCTAACAGCCGTGAAACCCAATCATCGCGCGCCTTAGCAACGCCATTCGGCTAAACATAGACTCTTTTCTAAAGTATCCTTTTCATGCGTATTCAAAAACTTCTGCTCAGCGCAGCGCTTTGCCTGTGCCTAATTGGTTGTGTCTCGTCGTTATTAGTAGGCAATCAAATGCAGGCCCGGTTGATGGGAGCCCTATTAACACCCCTAATAGGCTTCAACCCCGCCGATGTAGACCTGTTCGAAATTCCCTTGGTGAAAGATCGTATGACCGCGATTTTGGGCGATAGCTACGAACCCACCATGAAATTATTGAACACAGCCCAAAGCATCCAAAAGGAAGGTGCATTATATTATGTGGTGTCCCGCTACGCGCCCAGCGAAGTGCGCGAAATAGCCGACCAAGCCGCCATGGTCTGGAACGCCGACACCAACCAGATGGCAGTAATGTTGATACAAGATGGCATGCCCCAGGTGTTCTCAGAACAAATCGCCAACGCCAAGGAAGCGCTAATACCCACCTTGCCCGTTGAGGTGCAAGCGCGCCTAGATCAAGCCCTCGAGTTCAAAAAGGCACACGAAGAAAAAGTCCAAGCGCTGCTGAATGTTGAAAATACGATAGAAAAAGAAATGCAAAAAGCCGTGGCATCTACCGTTAGCAGCGCCAGAGAAAACGCAAAAGCCGCGATTATTGAACAGGTTGGCGACCAAGCGCTTGTGAAAGATATCGAAGCCGGAGTCTCTGCCGCTAAGTCTGCCAAAGCGACAACAAAAGCCGTAGAGGCTGAATTGAAAGCTGAAAAAACCGCGCTAGAACAAACGCCCGATGATATTAAAAAGGCAGCGAAAGACGTAAAAAATTAACGCTAGCGTTTAAGCACTAACACGAGCGCGCTTCGGCGCGCTTACTGCTTGCTGCTTGCTGCTTGCTGCTTGCTGCTTGCTGCTTGCTGCTTGCTGCTTGCTGCTAAGCATAATCACCCCCGTTTAATACGCACGACTTTCATCGTTTCAAACGCCATACCAGCAACCGTTTCCTGTTCCGGGTAATAGGTGATATTCACCCTAGCGCCTTTCAAATTTTGATACTTGCCTTTGCGCTTGAACTTAAACGGCACATCGCAGCCCTCAACCATCACCGTGTGCAAGACCCAATCATCCTGATCCCGCTGCACGTGTGATACCACTTTCATCAGTTCTGAGTGAATAAGGTTTCGGTTCTTATCGACGAGTTTTTTAGGGTCTGATTGCATAGTAAGTATTTTAGATTGACTGGTAGGTGAAAAGATCCCGCGACATAAAGCCGGGCAAATGGAAAAATGCCTCCATCCTAAAGATGGCAATGTAGACTGGCAACCTAAAGACTATAGTCCCTTGAAGTTGGGATCGGGACTTCTGCCCGCGCGATTTAAGCATCTCACATCTCCTCACCTAAACGCTGCTCGATAGGCGCTTCGAACGTATCCATCGCGTCGATAGCAAACAAATGACCTTTACGATAGACGATGCCATATTCCGCTAAAATGGCTGCATATACGCCGGAGGCACGCAATTGGGCGAGGCCCAGGTTAATGGCTGTCAATTTTGCAGCGGCATACTTTGCGTTTTTGGCCACACCCACGTACATCGCTTGCACAGCCAAAGGCTGCTCCGCCTGTACGATGTCTTGTGCGCTAGGAGAATACTGTTGACGCAACATTGCTCGCACCACAAATTCCTCGCCGACTATCGCATCCACACGCCCCGCCATTAGCATGCGCACCTGCTGCTCATAGCTGGTGACTTCAACACGTACCATGCCAGTATTATCGTCAAACTCGTCGCTAACGCGGGCGCCGCGCATGAGCACGACCTTAAGACCTTTCAAGTCTTCCAAGTCCTTGAAATGAATTGGCTTTTTGCTGTGGTAAAACAACGCGGTTTGGGACCAGCCCAAAGGTTCAGAGAACAATAGATACTCGGCCCGCGCGGCACTTTTATAAAGTGGCGCTATCGCTTCAACCTGTCCTTGCTGTGCCCAGGAGAGCGCCCGGGGAAAGGGCATAAACTGGATCAACGGCTCATAGCCCCTATCCTTTAACGCGAGCGTCAATACGCGGGGCACCCAGCCTTGCTGTGGTAACAGCAGCCCAGCGTGAGGAGCAAGTTCAGCAGCGACCACTTGAATCTCAGCCCCATGAACGGGTAGCGCTATGGCCAATACAGAAAATAGAATGCCGAGAATCTTCATGCCGTGCTTACCGGCTGCGTAAAACTTAAGCATAGCGCAGGCTGACGTGTTGTGCCGATGGCAATCGACAATAGGGGGCAGCCATTCACTACACGAGGCTGCACATCAGTTACTCCCTCCACCGAAGGCTGGGTACTATGAAAACATAACCGGTAACATAACAGCATAACCAGGACTGCATAATCGGAGTGCATAATCGGGACTAAACATAATCGGGACAGCCACCCTAAAAACATAACCGCATTGCATAACCGGAGCATAACCAGGACCAGCATAACCAGGACAGCCACCCTAATAAAACATAACCATCCAACATAACCATCCAACATAACCATCCAGCATAACCATCCAGCATAACCATCCAGCATAACCAGGGCCAGCATAACCAGGGCAGCCACCCTAATAAAAGATAACCATCAGTCACAAAACAATCCATACTAATTAACGGTAGGCGACACGCTAATTTGCGCGTATAAATGATTTAAAATCGCTACCGGTGATCAGGGATGACTAAACCGCGCAAACAACTTATCGATGCTGACACCACACCTTTCTACCATATTGTGTCTCGCTGCGTGCGCCGTAGCTTTCTTTGCGGCATAGATACGCAGGGAAATAATTTCGAGCACAGACGTCAGTGGATTGAAGACAAAATACTCGCCCTGCCCCACATATTCGCCATCCACGTATGCGCCTATGCCGTTATGTCGAATCACTACCATCTGATTCTAGAAATAGACGCTGCGCAAGCTGAAACCTGGACAACTGAAGACGTTATTCAGCGCTGGCACCTACTGTTTAAAGGTAATCTCTTCAGTCAACGATTTTTACGGGGTGATCAACTCGCAAGCGCTGAGCGAGAGGCGCTTGATAGTTGCGTTGCAGTGTGGCGTAGCCGGCTGGCAAATATCAGTTGGTTTATGCGTCAAATCAACGAACCCATTGCGCGTGATGCCAACTCAGAAGACAACTGTACCGGCCGCTTCTGGGAGGGCCGGTTTAAATCTCAGGCGCTACTTGATGAAAAAGCTCTAGCTGCGTGCATGGTCTATGTCGATCTAAACCCTGTGCGCGCCAAGATAGCAAAAACACCGGAGCAATCTGATTACACCAGCGCTAAGCGCCGCATCACTAAAGCCAAAATTGCCCACAATCCAAACCACAAACAACAACAGCCAAAGTCTCTTCGGCCATTTGTAGGTAACCCAAAGCAAGATATACCAGCAGGCTTACCGTTTAAGTTAGCCGACTATTTGGATCTGTTGGATTGGACAGGCAAACAAATGCACAGCAATAAACGTGATGCTATCGTTGCGGAAACTCCCCCCATACTAACCCGTCTCGACATAGATCCAAAACACTGGCTCTACAGCGCCACACAGTTTGAAAGTCGGTTCAAGGGCTTAGTGGGCGGGGTTTATAAATTAAAACAAGCCTGTCAAAAACTAGGCTATCAACGCACGCCAGGCTTAGGTAGCTGTCGTTTGCTTAGTTGAGCCGACTTACACACCTTCCCCACAATCGAATCGCCGCCGGAAGAATTTTTGTCGAGCCAAACTTGGCATTTTTTCGCATAAAAGCTCAATTGAAAATCTAACTTGGATTTGCTTAACTCCAGTTTGGCGTTATTGATCAAGTTGCGTCGATTTCTTAAATTCGGATTTAAGATGGATGTCCCAGTTATTTCCTTAAATTCGGATTTAAGGTGGATGTCCCAGTTATTTCCGATGTCCCAGTTATTTCCCATGCATGAATGTGGACTTTGAATTCTTTGGCGTATTCGGCTAACCAGTACGGAGCAGGACATATCCTCCTCTAAGCCGAAGCAAACCTATCGATTATTGCCGCACCGAACGATGTGTTGACCAATACCTATGAGAGATATCCGAGGTAGTCTTGCCATCTCAGCATCCTTGCCGCCATTGAAGCGTGAGGTGAATGTAACACTGGGGTTTAGATGTAGACGGTAATCTCAAAAGATGATTTATACGCCTTTATTCTTATCTGACCCCGATTGCCTTCCTCCAACTGCATCCGTACTGTTATCGATAAGGTCGAGCCTTGAAATTCCGTGAATGCTTTCCGAATTCGGGTCCTAATGTGTCCAGCTATCTCATGGCTTAATCAGCAATGAGCCTGAATGCTCTTCGGAATAGATACCGATCTCTATGGGATAGCTATCATTGCCCAAGGCTGAGGCCTCGATATCAATAATAATGAGCGGATCAATATTGAGCATATTTCTTCCTATTTCGACACTGGCGCTATGGTTATATTTGCATCAGCGATTTAGATAACGAATACAGTCATCTTGTATGGCTTCTGTAATCCCAATACTGGCATCAGTAATAAATATATTGTTTCGGCCTGGGTAGTGCTTGGGCTGGTCATCAATCGCTATCCAGCGCGCAGTGGGCAGTTTGTTGCTGGCGATATACGTCAGGCACTCCTTGTATCTGATCTGGCCCTTCTTGTATTCCTTGAAGTCCCCACCAAAGTGACCGTTTACCCCAACGACCTTACCGTCGAAGACTTCATTAAACTGATCTACTCTGAAATCTCTCCGCCAGGCACTGCTGATAACGATCCCCGCCCCTGTCGCTCCAACAATCGCAAGAACACGAGCAACAAGCTCGGGCAAAAAGAAGGTTGGATCTTTCATGCACTGCTCCCAGTGCATATGTGTACCTGAGTTCAACTTGTGAACTACACCGTCTATATCTAAAAAGATTAATTTCTCTAGCTGGGAATCACTCATATAGCGGTGCCATCGATGTACGTATTAATCAGGTAAATAAGTTCGTCGTCTTGTTTGGCAAGCTCCTCAGAGTATTCATCAAAATAAGCAAGAAGTGGCGTGTTCTCGGTGATAATTGACGCCAGTCTGTAGAACTCAGGCTGCACCAATATCGTCCATCTTAGTGCTTTGGCAACATTCTCAGCATCCTGTTTTTCAAGGCTTTCCTCGAAATAAGCCATAATACTGTCATCGGTTATACGATCACCCCAAAATGTAAAAGGCAAAGCAATCAACAGCAATATCGAAGCTAAAAAGCAAGATGTTTTTAAGGGTAAGAATCTCAATATGCTTTTATTGGTATCCGGCTCGACATGCTTAACTTCAGCTCCAACCTCATATTTCGGCGTTTTGGGGGCACGAGCAGGAAGTAATCCCACAACCTGAAACGGGATTTTTATGGCTGTCATCAATACCAAGAACAAGCTCAGAGCCATAGAAATGGGTGGCACCAACGTTGAGCGAAGCGCTTCCTTTCCAGCCTCTTCATACTTGCCGCCATCTTCGAACTTTGACTCGCTTGACCGGGCCAACTCGATCATACGCTTGGTTTCTCTCTTTACTTGAGGAACGACAACCTTGTTATAGAAGGATGTATTATTCCAATCAAAGCGCATGCCTATTACATAAGCGTCATCGCCTATGCGGTTGCGTATTTTCTTTTGAAGTGAGCTGCTTTCTTGAAACTGTACCCACGAAAGCCCCGGCTGCAGATCAAGGCCCTGCTTCTTAATTCCACGACGCCATTCTATCTTAGCTTCACTTTGAACATAAGACTTAACAGACTCGCGGAACGCAGGCTTCTGAGTAAGATCCCAGCTATCTGCCAGTGTTAAGCCATTCTTACGTAACTCATTTCTGGCTTTATCCTGTGTAACGGCGTGATCTTTAAACTCAGTGAATGAGCTTATACCAACGGGGTAACCACCAGAATCTTTCTTAAAATCGTCCTCAAAGGCCAGGATTAACTTTTTCTTATACCAAGAAACATCATCCACGATCACTAGCACGTAATCATTTGAGATATCTTTACCCTGATAGAGTTTTGCGCCATCCAACAACAAGGCCAGACCACCCGATAAATACCACGAACCTAGTTTAGTAAATGTCTTTTCAGCCCAAGACCGTTTTTTTAAGCCGTAGAAATCTGCCAGTGCTAGCTTGGTGAGACCATGTCTCTTAGCTTCGCGATCAAATCGATCATTCGCATTATTGCGGCATCTGACAGCCCGGTCACGACTCTTTTCCTCTGCACATCCTGAGAGTCTTTTGAGCTCTTTCTTAATGTCTGGCGTAACATCTTGCGCCTTCGCATCCATTTTGCTATCAAAGGATTTAACGGCCTTTTGGTATTTTCCCCAGCCAGTATCAATATTATTTAAAACCATTGACCATTGTTTATCGGACTCACCAGGCCAAGAATTGTAGGCATGTTCATAATCGATAGAGGCATCATCATACCGGCCATACATATCACGAACCTCTTCCTTTAGCCGCTTATAGTCAGCATAGGTATCATCAAAGTCGAGTTTTGCCTTTTCTGCTACATAGCTTTCAACAATGTTCTCAGCCTTCTTTTCAAAGCGCTTCAATAGTCGCTCATCAGAGAACAGGAGGCCTGAGAACACCGATAAAAACGTCTTGTCCTCCGGTGTTAAAGGCGCATCACGGTCGATATCTATCCCCTCTAGCTGAATAGTTTTCATTGCTAGCGACTGCTTAGCTATCTGAGCTCCGTAGGCCTGCTGTCGCTCCTTCGCGGTCGACCCATTGATGAGGTAATGATCTACCAATATTTTTTGCCCAAAGAACGTGGTCGGCCATATGATGGCAAAGGACAATATTGCGACAATTAATATTGATAGGGGATTTTTAAGTCGCCCTTTTGTGACCCATAGATCCATGACGAGCATGGACATGCCGATACCACTGATACCTCGGCCAAATAATTCAACCGTTTTAATATCGTACTGGAATCCTGTTGATCCACTGGCTGCATCCACCAAAGCTGCATTAAAGATGATTTCAGGGAGTAAATAGAATATCCCCATGGATAGCATCAACAGCTTCCAAAAGAGTGGGACTTGATATTGTGGCTTGCTATTAGTCGTCATAATTACTTAGGTATAGAGATTTGAATAATGCTTGTCTTCGGAATGGGGGACAAAGGGTCATCCTTAGCATCGGAATCCGGTCTATTTCCCTTCGTCCTCTTCGTATAACTGTCAACCACAGACGATGAACCTATACTTTTGATTTGGCCGTTAAGGGCGAAATAGGTTTCGCCATTATCCAGGGAATACCCTTCTTTAAATCGAGACAGATCTGCATTACCAGGAAGCGAGGTGATATAGCGACCAATTGGCGTAGTCGCTGTGTAGGACTGCTTTCGCTTACTCACACCGAATAGTCGATCACAAACGCGATAAGGCGTGTTATCGACAATGACACCATGCGGTAAGCGAGACATTGCTTTCATCCTCATTAGCTCTTCCATATGGTATTCATCCGCATTGATGGTATAGGTGTACACCCGAAGGCCGCGCTGCCTTGCGCGTAGAAGGACATCGGGTGCTTCAACATATCGACGAATATCGAGGTGCAAGCCGGCATTATTGCCCAGTGCATTCATGATACGATTGAGCCCTGCAGACTGGGTGAAGTCATTCTCTTTGAGCTTGGCCAGATAGGTACGCTTGTATTTATAGCCGGCATACATATCGAACCACCAAGGACGATTCTTATAGGTCGCATCGTCTCCCACAGCCTTTTCTAAGGCTGCCTTCTGGATATCAACGCTCTTCTTGTGGGGGAGCTGGACCACGCCGAGGTACACCTGTCCATTTAACTCACGCAGATCCTTCAGCAGCTGCATCGATGAACTGGAGTAATAGAAGGCATCCTGGCCTAGCATCGCGATAAGATAGTCATTCAGCTCACGAAGATGGTGTGTTTTCACAGACTCATCTTTGATTTCAACGTTAAGTCTCTGCCCCGGCGATTTGTACATAGCAAAGATGCGGATGCTCTCAGCACCCGACAAGGGACGCTTAGAGGGTAATATTTGGTTGGTGGCTTTATCGCGCAGATGCAGTGTTTTCCACTCGCTGAATTTCATACGGGATAGCTCTTTAAAACTCTCATCCGGGTGTATCGCTGCAATGCCAAGCCGAGCATCGTGATAATTAACCCAAGTACCATCACCCAGCAGTCGCAGATCAATCTCGATTTCTTGATAGTCAAGACCGCCCGCTACGCTGATAGCCTGAAAACTGTTTTCGGGCTGCTTGTAATAGCCTCGATGAGCGACGACATCCACAGAACACGATTGATTGTCGACAACTTCAATCACATTATCCCTTGTCAGGAAAAGGTTTCTATCGGCAAGACTACGCTGTATGTCGACCAACTCATGATGCTTTTCGGTACCTAGAGCTAACTTTTCAATAGGCATCTGGGTAGCTGGAAGGTGACTTAACTCAGGTGGCGTGACATGAGTGTCCACGTCTTTTTTAGGCGCAGTCGAACAGCCCTGCACCAACGCAGCTGCCACCAAAAGAACGGCGGTTTTGCCTCTTACGATCTGTGTGAGATTAGCGTTCATAATAAAGATTGAAAAATGAATAGATGAAATGAGGATAAGGCGACCTAGAGAATACTTGCCGCAATACCAATAAGCTTTTCCACGGCCTCTTTTTCAGAGCAGCCTTCTTGAGCCATATAACTGCGAATGTGTTTCATGGTTTTCTCGTTGTATGCCGTAGAACCGGCAGCGCTGGGCTTTTGTACGATATTGCCATTAATGATCCTCTGCACATCATCACGAGTAATACCGGTTGATGGGTTGGTCAAGTAAACCTGCGGATGCCCTACAGGGTAGTGAACCTGCTTATCATCAAAAGCTAACCACGGAACGCTGTCGAACTTGTTCTTTTTTAGATAAGCCTGCACTTCAGAATAACGACCATTTTGATTGTGCATAGGATCAAGATCCGGCGTTTCGCCGATGACCAAGCCGTCAAGCAGATGAGGCTTGTTAAAGACTTCCCATGTATGCAGATCTCGCCAGGTAGATGTGATAACAATGCGAGAATTAAAATGCCTTGCAATCGTCTTCAGGCAATCAACGCTTTCCTTTTTCAACTTCGCGTCGTATGCCTTATCGGGCCGCAACACCCCATCGATATCTAAAAAGATCAGGTGACTTGGTCGTAATGTGGTCACTGTGTACGTCTCCTAGTGTTTCACTATTGCTGGCGCCAAAGGATCGGCCCCCAGCCTTGTTATTCCTTTAACCCAAGTGCATCCACAGATTGCGCTGACGGGGTTAAGATCTAGCTCGGTCTTAGTAAATTAAAAATCATCCGCCGCATTCGTTGCATCTTTCATTTCTTCTCCCATAAAATCTATTTGTTGAATTTTAGAGGTAAGGGTTAGGTCGCAACCATCTTGCCCTAACTAACCACACTTAAACTCAGCCCAACCAAAGTATTTATCATAGAAGTAACTACTACCTTTCACTCGATACGGGTTGTTAGTGATTTCATAGGTAGCTGTCCAAGGGCGATGAGAAACACTGTCTGGAGCCTTTTCGTCACCGTATGTTTTGTCTGCTGCGTGCAAAAGATTATTGGCATTCACGTCATTGTTGACAGCAAATAATTGCACTGAATGGAGTGCCTCTTTGTAAAATATATAATGTATGCTGCTTAGCTTGGCGCTACCGATCACCATCCTGTCGCCCGATCGAGTATAGTGCTTTAGACCACTCAAGTCCGTCTTAAGATATTTCATGTTTTCAGGCACACCTACACCCCATTCCATATCACGAAATCCAGCGATGTCTGTCTTTGTTCCGTTTGGGTTAAGTGGTGAGCGATTATGTTTCCACATATACATGCCGATATACTTACCCTTATAAGTGTGTATGGCTTCCATGTCAGAATATTGTTCTTCTTTTAGTCGTTTTTTCTCATTGGCATTATCAATGCCCCTCTTTATTTCACCGCCTACATTTTTTAAGCCGCTAACAACATTTGAAAATAGACCCTTTTTCTTGGGCTCTGCCTCCTCTGCGGAGGCTCGTGAGCCGGTCTGTTCTTCGATCTGAATGGCGGAGCTAGGTTCTAGAGTTTCCTTTGAAGCCCCATCAGCATAAGCTGATATCGTTACAGGGAATGCCATTAACAAGCTTATGACTATCGGCACTTTTCTCAATGAAAATGCACTCTTTCCACCTGAACGAACGACGCCTAAAGTGTTATTCAAGGATGCGCTAGATGACCAGCTAGGTAATGCGAATGTAAATTTCGCAAAGGCAGTAATTGATTTCAAGGGTAGGAATTCCTTAAAAATAGATAATTTCTAAGGTCACAAATCGAAGGGCAGCGCACAAAAATGCATTGCAAATGTAGGGTTTACTTCAATTGGCAACCGTTCGATCTCCTGCGAACCAATAGGAGACACTGGTTTTGCGTCCTCGCGTCGCCACGAGTTTGCCTTTTCAATTTCTACCTGCTAAATCGAAGCAGCATTTTTACCACGTACGGTAGTGAATGGCAACCATCTTAAGATCTGGCGCTTAGCATGACAGTATTGCTAAACCTTCGCAGAGGGAGGACGAGGATTAAGCTGTCATTTTACCGGCGACCTTTACTTAATTAATTTTCTTGCTGAGCTTTTGCCAAGTAATTGGCACTTGCCGTAGGTGATGCGCTACACCCGACTTTGAGGGTTAAGATTAAAATCTCCTATCAGAATATCAGGGAACACAAAGCGCTTATCAAATGGCGTTTTTTATAAAAGAATATGGCCGGTCGCCGCCATATCCATAAGCTCATTTTTCGACGATCGAATTAGAAAAAAGGTAATAAAGGGTAGTTTCGACATAATCTCCAAATACTTCAATAACGCTATTTAGCAATTGATCTATATAATGTTGCTTTGGGTCGTTACAAATTGACCGATATCCACCTTTGACACATTCGTTGGAAAAGCAAATGATCGGTAGCACTCACCAAGTATCTCGCCTACTATCAAGTTAAATTCTTCGATATTTTTCATAAGCGCTTAACAGCCTTAATAAACGACTGGGCGTCGCAAGATAAAACGACATCTCGTCGTACATCCAAAATACCCATCAATCGAACCACACCAAAAATCTCTTTACAACAGATACTTAGCGCCCTAGGTAGATTAAGACGCCAACAAACACAACAAACTGCCACCCTTCTTTTGACGCCAGCCAAACCATGGAGAGCCCCTCTCCAAACCACTTCTACAACACTCTCCTTCGACTTCCTTTTCACCAAGTGTACCTACGTCCTGCAAGCAAACTACAACCTCGGTGCCGCTCGACGGTATGTGGCGGGAGCGACTTAGTGCACGACTATAGGGAAACAGGAGGTAGAGCACCAAAAGTAGGCACCATCAGGTGACGCAGGAGCAGTTGCCGAAGACAGCACTGATGGAGCGGTGAAATGGCTGGGTGAAGGGCAGCACACCAAACTCTACGTTAATTCGTTTAGCTTCTAACTTTTAACTTGCGGGGTCCGGCCATCCGGCTTGCGGCTTGCGGCTTGCGGCTTGCGGCTTGTAGTTTGTAGCTTGTAGGGGGCGGCCCCCCCCGCCTTGTAGCTTGTAGCTTGTAGCTTGTAGCTTGTAGCTTGTAGCTCACCAGCTTTAACAACAACTCAAATCCCATCCACCAAATCTCAAGCAAAAAAATGGGCACCAAAGGCGCCCATTTTCATCACTGAATAACTCAGCAACCCACTACAACAACAGCTTGCGAATATCCGCAATAACCGCTGTTAAGTAAGTAAAGAACCGACCTGCATCACCACCATTAATTGCGCGGTGATCGTAAGACAAACTGAGCGGCAACATGTTGCGCGGCTCGAAGTCTTTGCCGTTCCAAACCGGTTTGATCTGTGCGCGCGATACGCCCAAGATGGCAACTTCTGGGCCATTGACGATGGGCGTGAAGCCATTGCCACCCATGGCGCCTAAGCTTGAAATGGTGAAACAACCGCCCTGCATTTCTGCCATGGTTAATTTACCATCGCGCGCTTTTTTGGCGATTGCGGTGGCTTCGGCGGCCAGTTCCCACAGGCCTTTTTTGTCTACGTCGCGAATAACCGGTACAACCAACCCGTTCGGCGTATCCACTGCCATGCCGATGTGCACATAATCTTTTTGCACTATGTGCTCACCATCGTGATGCATAGACACGTTAAAGCTTGGCTCGGCGCGCAAAGCAGAGGCTACCGCTTTTAACAGGAAAGGCACGGGCGTTAATTTAACACCGCGCTTTTCACCTTCGGCTTTCATGCTGGCGCGGAAAGCTTCTAGGTCGGTAATGTCGGCATCATCCCACTGGGTAACGTGCGGAATATTCAGCCAATTACGTTGCATGTTAGCGGCGGTAAGTTTTTTGATCTTGCTCATTTTGAGCAATTCAATGGCGCCGAACTTGGAAAAATCTACCGCTGGCATAGCCGGAATACCGCTGCCAGAAGAGGCTGAAATTTTCCCGGTTTGCACGTCGTTAACGATGGTTTTCACATAGATGCGAACATCATCTTTGGTTAAACGACCGCGCGGGCCACTGCCCTTCACCTTGGCTAAATCAACACCCAATTGACGACCGAGCTTACGCACGGCGGGGCCCGCATAAACGCTATCGCCAAAACCAGTGGTAGCTGCAAGCTCTGCACTCGCAGTCGGTTTAGCCGAAGGCATGGCGACCACGGCAGATTCCGCTACCGGTGCATCTTTAGATGAAACAACATGGGCACTGGCTGTAGCCGCTGTCGATTCTGCTGGCGCTGGCGCTGCTGCGCCCTCAGCCAGGATGACGCCAATCACATCACCGGCGGAAAGCTTATCGCCTTCTTTAACCGACAAACTCTTAATTTTGCCCGAGAAAGCCGCTGGAATTTCCATGGAGGCTTTATCGGTTTCTAACACAATCAGTGAGTCGCCTTCGCTGATGCTATCGCCCGCTTTTACGCAGATTTCGATAACTTCAGCACCTTCGGCGCCACCGATTTCTGGCACAACCAAATTTTGATCGCCGGCCGGTGCACTTGCAGGAGCTTTAGCCGCCGCTGTGGGGGCAGGCGCTGCCGCCGCTTGTTTTGGAGACGGCTCGGCAGCATCAGATTGGGTTGCTGCACTGGTTGTCGCCAGTACGGCAATCACAGTACCTTGCGACACTTTTGCGCCTTCGGCCACGCTTAAGCTCACCACTTTACCGGCAAATGGTGCTGGCACTTCCATGGAGGCTTTATCGGTTTCTAACACAATCAGCGAATCGCCTTCGGCGACTTCATCGCCAACGCTGACGCAAATTTCAATCACGTCTACATTGTCGGCGCCGCCGATATCGGGCACTTCTACCGACTGCTCGGCACTGGTTTGAGCCGAAGCAGTGGCTGGTGCCGGCTTATCGGCGACGGGCGCTGACTTCTTAGCGGTTGGTTCGGCCTCTGGCTCAGCTGGGGCGGTATCGGCTGCCGCAGTGTGGACTGCCGCAGCACCGGCTGCCGCAGCACCAGTTTCAACTTCAACCAGAATGCTGCCTTCAGAGACTTTGTCACCCTCTTTCACAGAAAGCTTGGTAATTTTGCCAGCAACCGTAGCCGGCACTTCCATAGAGGCTTTGTCAGTTTCCAACACCACCAAGGATTGCTCCAACTCGATGGTATCGCCCACTGCAACACATACCTCTATCACTTCTACATCTGCAGAACCGCCAATATCCGGCACCGCGATAGTTTGAATAGCCAAGGTCAACTCCTTGCGTATGATCTTTCAAGGGATTTGAGATCAGTGCAGGTTTGTCATTTTCCCCTCTGCTGGCGTTGGATCTGTGCTCAATCGGTCATTTATCAACATAAACGCCCTCTCTGTGTGCTGATCCGCCTTGCCAGAGAACAAAATTCCCGCTCCTGCAAAGATCTCGGATAAAAAATTATCCTGTTTTTATTACCTATCGGCCCCTAAGTAAAAAGTGGCGAAGTGAACCACCACTTTTTAAGGCCAGAGCGTTTACACGCTCATTGGGTCTGGCTTTTCTGAATCGATACCGAATTGCTTCAGCGCTTTGCTCACCACAGAGGCTTTAATAGCACCTTGGTCTGCTAGCGCTTTCAGCGCAGCAACGGCAACAAAGTGACGATCTACTTCGAAGAAGTGACGCAACTTTTTACGCGTATCCGAGCGACCGAAACCTTCGGTACCAAGCGCTACATAGTCGCCAGGAATAAAGGCGCGCAGCTGTTCGGTATAGGTTTTCAAGTAGTCGGTTGCTGCAATCACTGGGCCTTCTTGCTTCTCTAGGCACTCAGTAATGTAAGCTTTGCGTGGCGCTTTGGCTTCTGGGTTTAACATATTCCAGCGCGATACACGCTGACCGTCGCGGGTCAGTTCGTTCACACTGGTCATGCTCCAGATGTCGGACTCTACGCCGAAATCTTCGCGCAGAATTTCCGCCGCCGCTTCCACTTCGCGCAGAATTGAGCCTGCCCCCATCAACTGAACCCGCAAGCCACCCTTCTTGGTCTTCTTGCCTTCTTTCAGCAAGTACATACCTTTGATGATGCCGTCTTCGGCGCCAACGGGCATGTCGGGGTGAACGTAGTTTTCGTTCATGGTGGTGATGTAGTAGAAACAATTTTCCTTGTCTTGATACATCCGCTTCATGCCGTCGTGCATGATCACCGCCAGCTCGTAGCTGTAGGTTGGGTCGTAGGTTTTACAGTTGGGAATGGTGTTGGCCAATACGTGGCTGTGACCATCCTGATGCTGTAAACCTTCACCGTTTAGGGTGGTGCGACCGGCGGTTGCGCCAATCAAGAAACCGCGCGCTTGGCTATCGCCTGCAGCCCACGCCAAGTCACCGATACGCTGGAAACCGAACATGGAGTAATAGATGTAGCAAGGAATCAGCGGGCAGTTGCTGTTCGAGTAGGCAGTTGCCGCGGCCAACCAAGCGGCCATAGCACCGGCTTCGTTGATACCCTCTTCCAGAATTTGACCCTTCTTGTCTTCCTTGTAGTACATGATCTGATCGTGATCATGGGGCACGTATTTTTGCCCTTCAGAGGTATAAATACCCAGCTGACGGAACATGCCTTCCATACCAAAGGTGCGCGCTTCATCGGGCACGATGGGCACCACGCGCTCGCCAATGTTTTTATCTTTTACTAAGGTAGAGATAAAACGCACCCACGCCATGGTGGTAGAAATTTCGCGCTCACCGGTACCTTTAAGCTGGGCTTTAAAAGTTTCCAACGAGGGAATTTCCAGCGCATCGAAATCTGCCTGACGCGCGGGCAGGTAACCATTCAGCTGCTTGCGGCGCGAGTGCATGTACTGCATCTCTGGGCTGTCTGGCGCTGGACGGTAGTAGGGAACGGTTTTCAGCTCTTCATCGGAGATAGGAATACCGAAGCGATCGCGGAAACCTTTCAGCGATTCCACATCCAACTTCTTCACCGAGTGGGTGATGTTGGCCGCTTCACCGGCTGCACCTAGGCCATAACCTTTTACAGTTTGGGCCAATATACACGTGGGCTGACCTTTACAGGCCATGGCCTCGGCGTAAGCCGCGTAAACCTTATAGGGATCGTGACCGCCGCGGTTGAGCTTCATGATCTCGTCATCGCTCATGTCTTTTACCAGCTCAAGCAGCTCCGGGTATTTGCCGAAGAAATGCTTGCGGGTATAAGCGCCGCCGTTGGCCTTGTAGTTTTGCAATTCGCCGTCGCACACTTCGTCCATGCGCTTTTGCAGCAAGCCGGTGGTGTCTTTTTCCAGCAGTGCGTCCCAATGACGGCCCCACACCACTTTAATCACGTTCCAACCCGCGCCGCGGAAAATACCTTCCAGCTCTTGCATGATCTTACCGTTACCGCGCACCGGACCATCGAGGCGCTGCAGGTTACAGTTGATCACGAAAATCAGGTTTTCCAAGCCTTCGCGGCCGGCCAAACCAATGGCACCTAAAGACTCCGGCTCGTCGCACTCGCCGTCGCCCAAGAAGGCCCAAACTTTGCGATCGCCACGTGGCGATAAGCCCCGCGCCGAGGCGTAGCGCATCACGTGCGCCTGATAAATGGCCTGCAATGGCCCCAAGCCCATAGATACGGTGGGGAACTGCCAGTAATCGGGCATTAACCAAGGGTGCGGGTAAGAAGACAAACCAGCGCCATCCACTTCGCGGCGGAAGTTGTCGAGCTGATCTTCGCTCAAGCGGCCTTCGAGGAAGGAGCGAGCGTACATACCCGGCGCGCTGTGGCCCTGGTAGTAAATGAGGTCGCCTAGCTCTTCGCCGTCGTTGCCGCGGAAGAAATAGTTAAAGCCCACGTCGTACAAAGTCGCCGCGGAACTAAAGCTAGAGATGTGGCCACCCAAACCGTCGTCGTTGTCATTGGCACGCATAACCATGGCCAAGGCATTCCAACGAATTAACGAGCGGATGCGGCGTTCCATGAACAGGTCGCCCGGCATGCGCTTTTCTTTCTTGGGGGGAATGGTGTTGCGGTAGGGGGTGGTAATTGCTGCAGGTAAATCCACACCGGCCATAGTGGCGCGGTCGAACATCTGCTTGAGCAAAAACGCCGCACGGCCGTCGCCGCCGTAACGAATTACCGCGTGTAGAGCATCGAGCCACTCGCGCGTTTCGAGGGCATCAATATCCTCTGTCATTCAACTCTCCTTTCACCCGGGCATGCCGGTTGTAGTCAACGTGTGAAATAAACAATCGAAAGAGTATAGAGGCAGCGCAATGATCGCTCAAAAAAAACTGACTGAGCGAGAATTACGTCCTCTATGTTCATTCTTGTAGTTTTTTTACAAAATCAAGGCATGAGATACAGCTATGCGCTTGATAATTGGCATCATAATACTGGGTCGTTTAGATTATTGCGAGTTTTCCGGCGGAAATGCCGAAAATAATTGCCGAAATGGCCTAGTGTAAAATTAGTTTCATTTGTAATTTTTCTACAAAACCAACCTAGACATGGCCTGAGGGCAATACCGCATAGCTCAAGGCACTATATAGTGCTTACCGCTCGCCTTAAAGCTTGAGAGGTCCGTGACCTTGGTCACCGGCTCGGCCTCTGTGGCCATAGGCCCTGTCCCCAGCACCAAGCGGCGCTCTGGGTCGAATAGTCGATAGGCGAAGGTTCGCAAGGTCACCGCATTAACCTGTTCCAGCGCTTTAATGAGCTTTTTACGGCGCTGAAAATCGACGTCGCCGGCCGGCCCCACAGCGGCAATCTCATCCCAGAAGCGGCCGGCCTGCTCCGCCAGATTTTTGGGTTTTTCCTGCAATTGCGCCAGCACGGCACTGCGCTGTAAATCCAAATCATCGGCTAGCCACTCGGGCATTTGGCTAATGAAGTCATCAAAGGCCGCGCGCAACCGGCGGGCATCGGCGTGCGGCGACTGAGCCACCAGCACTAGGCCCGGGTATTCGGCGATGGGCATGGCGCCGGCGAAGACCACATAACCCAATTGCTGCTCGGTGCGAATACTGTTGAAGAAAGGCGTGCGAATACTTTGCGCCAAGAGCATCAGGTGGGCTCTATCGCTGTACCTATCGCTGTCGGCCTGGTGATAGATCACCAGCGCGTTGTCGTTGTGCTGCACTGATAATTGCCGCTCGTAACCACCGCGCGCGGAGGTGAGTAGTTTTAACTTGCCCTTCTGATTGATCGGCCTACCTTGGGTTAATTGCTGGCCCACCAAGGTGGCCAGTTGGCGCGCTTCGGCCGGCAGCAGGTTGCCATAGGCGAGCATATCGACCTGGCTATTGAGGGTGAACCTGCGGCCAAAATTTTTCAAATCGGCAAGCCCAGTGTTGCCCATGGCGTCGGCTATTTCGGCGCTCGGCCAAGCGGGTTCGTACAGCGTAGGCACCAGTTGCTGAAACAGCTGAATATAAGGTGGTTGCTTATCGCCGTTGCGCGCTCGCCGCATTAACTCACCGCGCACATTGGCAAACCGAGATGATTCCAACCGCGGGCTAACCAAGGCCTCCAGCACTTCCGTTAACAACAAGCCCTGTCGATCGTTGTAACCGGCTACGGTAATATCCAGCCCGCGCGCCGTGGCCTGCACATCAAACCCTAGGCCGGCCAAAAAAGCGGGGTAGCTGTATTCATTTAATTCGTCCAACACCATGGCGACATACAACTCGGCTTGCACCCGAGTTTGCAAATCGACGCCAACCGCCGGCGAGCGCAACTGAATGCGAATCACACTCTTGGGCAAATCGAATTGGTTATCCTGCATATACCAAAGCCGGAGTTTTGACTCGGCAATTAAGCGTTCGGGCAAACTGCTTTTAGATACCGTATCGCGCACTTGTAAACGCCCAGGTATAAAGGGGTTGGGCGCAGGCAACTTGAGTTGGTCGCGCTGTTCTTGTGTTAACGCTAAAAGCGGCTTTGGCTTTTGCACTAAATAAGGCGTGTCGTACAGGGGGCTTAATTGTTGCGTTTCTAGCTTGTCGTCGGCCTGCAGCACAAACACATTGTCGGGCCGCAAGTAATCGAGATATAACTCTAATAAAGATTGGTCAAAACCCTCGTAAATATAGCCGGCTCGCAACACATCGGGCGCTGGGTATAGATGTAAATTTCGCGCCAAGGTTTGCACGAGAGACGCGGGGCTTCTTTTTTCTTGGAAGCGAAAGCTAATATCGGCCAGCTGTTTAAGCTCCTCAAACCGCCACGGCTCTAAGCCATCGCGCTTGATGATATCGATGGCGGTAAATACCCACGCCTTAACCAGCTCAGGATTATTTTGGCCTTTTTCAGTGAGGGCTATCGAGACCACGAAGGAACTGCCATAGGGGCCGTAGTCGTTTTCGCCGGCCCATAAACTTTCTGCCAAACCCTCGGCCTTCAGCGCCGACAACAAACTACTGCGGCCTTCGTGACCGAGTAAGTTAGCAATTTGCGTTAATGGCTTCTCTTGAAAATAACTTCGGCTATCGGGCACGGGAAAGGTTAGCCGCAACTCGCGCAATTCTTGCTCTGGCCTATAGCGCACCTCGAGTGGTAGCGCGTCGGGTAGAAACAGCGGCTGACTATTGAGCATTTCGGGTCTCACCAATTGCGGCACCGCATTGAAGCGCTCGGCCACCATGCGCTCGAGTTCCGCTAAGCTCTCACGCCCCAGCACCACCAGCGACATTTGGTCGGCCGAATAATACTTGGCGTAAAATTCAATGAGTTGATCCCTAACATTTTGGTTCGGCCTGTCGGCTAAGGTGTCGAGATTTCCGACCGTAAACCGAGCCGCGGGATGATTCGGGTTCATGACGGCCTGAACCACCGAATGACTGCGCCGGCTATCGTCTTTAATTTTGGCCAGAAACTCGGCCTGTACCGCTTCTTTTTCTCGGTTTACGTAGGCTTCGGTAAACAGCGGCGCAATAAAAAACTGCGCGAAGCGATCCAGCGCACCGGCGAGAAAGTCGGGCCTGACACTGAGGAAATAATTGGTGTGATCAAGGCTAGTGTAAGCGTTATGACTGCCGCCACTTTTAGCGATGTATTGCGGGTAGGCATCGGCTTCTGGGTATTTTTCTGTGCCCAAAAACAACATGTGCTCAAGAAAATGTGCCAGCCCCTCGCGACCTTCTGGGTCTTGCGCGCTGCCCACGGCAACCTGCAGCGACGCGGCCGACTCCTCGGTGACTGGGTCTGATATCAGCAATACTTTTAAGCCGTTGGCCAACTCTATGTATTTGTAATCGCGATCGTCGTTAGGGCTTTTAACCGGCACCACCGATTGCACGATCACTGATTCTGCCGATGGCGCTTTCAGTACTTCTTCTGCGACCGCACTATCGCCTTTATCCACCGCTGTTGTCGCTTGCGTGGTCTGCTCGCTAACTTGAGCCCACACCAGCGCGGAGAAAAAATAAGTCGCCAACCACAAGGTCAGCGCCGAGAGGCAATATTTAGGTTGTGCAATCATTTTCAAACTGAAACTTCCGGCGCACTCTCACCATTGGTCTTACTCGGCCAAGCGTTCAACACGGCTTTAATGAGTGTGGCTAATGGGATCGCAAAAAACACGCCCCAAAAGCCCCAGACACCGCCAAACACCAATACCGCTAAAATAATCGCCACTGGGTGCAAATTAACTGCTTCAGAAAACAACACGGGTACTAAGACATTGCCGTCGACCGCCTGAATGATGCCGTAAACCACCAGCAGCCAATAAAAATCTGGCGCCAACCCCCACTGCCACAAACCCACCATTAACACCGGCAAGGTGACTACCGCAGCGCCTATATAAGGCACCAAAACCGACAAGCCTACGGCGATAGCAAGCAGCAGCGAATAACGCAAACCTAAGAAGGAAAAGGCGGCAAAGCTGACCCCGGTAACAATAAAAATTTCCAAGGCTTTACCGCGGATATAGTTAGCCACCTGGTCATTCATTTCCAACCAAACACGGCGCATAATCGGGCGCTTGCGGGGCAGAAAACCACTCAGCCAGGCGAGTATTTGGCGATGATCTTTCAAAAAGAAAAACACTAAAATCGGCACCAACACTAAATAGATCAACGCCGTAACCAGTAGCGGCACCGAGGCGACCGAATAGGTCACAAGGCTCTGCCCCACCTGGCCAAGTTCAGCGCCGGCCAAATTGTTAATGCGCTCGATATGCTCTTCAGAGACAAACTCGGGGTAGCGGCTGGGTAGCAATGCCAGCTGCGACTTGGCTTGCACCATCATGCGCGGCAGCTCGTCGAGCAAGTTGCCCATTTGCCGCCAGAGTATGGGAAATACTACAAATAAAGTGGACACCAACCCCGCCACTAGCAAGGTAAACGCCAGCCACACCGACACCATGGGGTTAAGCCCCATGTTCGACAATCGAACCACCAGCCCCTGCAACAGAAACGCCAAGATAATAGCGGCAATCATGGGCGCAAGAATGGTGCCCATGGTGACCACCAAAACCAAGCCGACAACCAACAATATCAACAGTAGAATCGCTTCCTCGTCGTAGAAGTAGCGATTAGTCCAACTGCGAAAAATATTGAGCATTCTGTGGGGTTCCAAAATAGGGGAAGAGTACCGGGTGCGAATCCTAGCGCTTTTGCAACCAATAGCAAAATTCAGTATCGGTCGCGCGCTCGGCGATCAAAAAATGACCACTGATTTTACAGTAAGCCGGAATATCGCGCATCGAACCGGCGTCTGTGGCCAACAGGCATAAAACCTCGCCACTGGTGAGTTGATTCATACCCTGCTTGGCTTTCAACAGCGGCATAGGGCAAGCCATATGGCGGGCATCGATGGTTAGCTGCGCATCGGGTAACGGCTTGTCTGCAGACATGTTCATTCGCTTTACAAAAAATTGCTGAACCTAGGTTCAAGTTCAGGGTCAAATTACACATTCACCACTCAACACGGCTGGTCGATAAAGCCCGAAACCGATAGAGTGGAGCCATCATTACACGGAGAGCGCTTTGTGCCCAAAATTTGCGGCCGACATTCCACGAAAACCTTGATCGCCACCCTCTTGGCCGCGGCCTGTTTAAGCGCTCCTGCGTTTAGCCAAACCAACGACATCCAGCTTCCCGCCCTCGGCGATGCAACCAGCGGCATTGTATCACCCCAACAGGAAAGAGAGTTGGGGGAAAGTTGGGCACGGGCCTTTCGCGCCCAGGTGCCCACCTCGCACGACCCACTTATGGTCGATTATTTAGAGAAGTTGGTGGCCAAACTGGCCGGCTACAGCGAGCTGCCCGATAAGAGAATAGAGCTTTTGCTGGTTAAAAACCCCACCATGAACGCTTTTGCCGTGCCCGGCGGCGTTATGGGTATTCACACCGGGCTGTTCACCACGGCCAATACTGAAAACCAGCTGGCATCGGTGCTGGCGCACGAACTGGGGCATTTATCCCAGCGTCACTTTGCCCGTGGCGTCGAAGCCCGGCAAAATGCCAGCATTCCCACCACCGCGGCCATGCTGGCAAGCTTGGTGTTAATGGCCACTGCCGGCGGCGATGCTGGCATGGCGGCGATGATGGCAACCCAAGCGGCCTCGCTCGACAACCAATTGCGCTTCTCGCGCCAAAATGAGCAAGAGGCAGACCGGGTGGGCATGGAGACCATGGTAGCTGCAGGGCTAGACCCCTACGCGGTGCCAGAGATGTTTGAGTCCATGTTACGCTCTACCCGCTACTCGCGCCGGCCGCCGGAGTTTTTGCTCACTCACCCGGTGACCGAAAGCCGAATCGCCGACTCCATGAACAGAGCCACCCGCTTTCCGAAGAAGAGCTACGAATCCAGCCTAAGCTTCCATTTGATGCGCGCGCGGGTCTTTTTGATGCAAGCCGAGAGCCCACAAGCAGCTGTTAAGCGCTTCAGTAGCGAAATTGACGGCGACAGCCTGAATAAAGAAGCCAGCCGCTATGGCCTAGTCCTCGCTTACAGCAAGTCTGGCCAACCCGATCGCGCCCACGAAGCGCTAGCGCCTCTACTCGTACAGGCCCCGAATAAACTGGAATATCAACTCGCCCTCGCCGATATCTACACCGCCGAAGCCCGCTACGAAGAAGCTATTGCCGTCCAGCAACAGCTACTGAAAACCGAGCCCACCAACCATCCGGTCAACATGGCTTACGCCGATACCCTGATGAAGGCCGGCTTTTACCTACAGAGCGAACAGGTTCTCGACCGCCACTCTCGCCGCCGCAGCGCCGACCCCTATGTGTGGTATCAGCTGGCGGAAGTTCACGGCTTAGCGGGCAATATTTTAGGTGTGCACGAAGCGCGAGCGGAGTATTTCATCCTAAACGGCATCTACGACGCCGCCATGGTGCAGCTGCGCAATGGCCTGAAACTGGCCGAAGGCAACTACCACACCACGGCAATCCTGCAAGAAAGGGTGCGCGACGTGCGGGCAATGCAGGAAAAGGCCATGCGCTGAGACGCTAGGTCAGACGGCGATTGTCACAATTCGGTAACACACCTGGCCTAGTATCGACCTGTATCTCCTCACAACACCTTGAAAGCAGTCAAACTTTCTTAGCCCTCGCACCGAGGGCTTTTCTTTTGCGCCTTCACTTCCCTATTTCGTCTTAGCCAGTATCATCACCAATTTATAACAAAAAGCAGGCTTATGATTACTAACGATGCAGTGCAATTGGGTCTACTGGCCCTGATTTTGGGAGCCGTATTTTATACTTCACACAGCAACTCCCCTGTCTTTAAAAATTTCTATCGCTACGTGCCAGCTTTGCTGCTGTGTTACTTTTTGCCATCGCTCCTGACTACCTTTGGCATTATCGATACCCATGACTCCCAACTCTATTATGTAGCCACCCGCTACTTGCTGCCGGCGAGCTTGGTATTACTCACCCTTAGTATCGACTTTAAAGGCATCATTAGCCTTGGCCCCAAAGCCCTTATCCTCTTCCTTACCGGCACCGTGGGCATCATCATCGGCGGCCCATTGGCACTGTTGTTAGTGACGGCGATAGCGCCAGACCTATTAGGTGCCAATCTAGATGACGTATGGAAAGGCATGACCACAGTGGCGGGCTCCTGGATTGGCGGCGGCGCCAATCAGGCCGCGATGAAAGAAATTTTTAAGCCCAGCGATCAAATCTTCTCTTCTATGGTGGCGGTCGATGTGATCATCGCCAACATTTGGATGGCAGTTCTGTTGACCATGGCCAGTCGGTCGAAGGAAATCGACGCGTCAATCGGCGCCGATACCAGCGCGATAACCGAGCTGCGCCAAAAGGTTGAAACGCTGCAAGCATCAATAATGCGCATACCTTCTCTAAATGATCTGATGATGATTGCCGCTTTGGCGTTCACCCTCACCGGTGTCGCCCATTTTGGCGCCGATATCATAGCCCCCTTCTTCAAAACCCACTTCCCCGATACTGCACGCTTTAGCTTAACCAGCAGTTTTTTCTGGCTGATCATTATCGCCACCAGTTTAGGGCTTGGACTTTCTTTCACGCGGGTTCGCAGCCTCGAAGGCGCCGGCGCTTCGCGCGTTGGCTCGGTATTGATTTACTTTCTAGTGGCCACCATCGGCACACACATGGATCTAAAAGCGATATTCGAAACCCCGGGATACTTCGTGTTGGGGGCAGTTTGGATGGCGATACACGCAAGCCTGATGTTAATTATGTGCCGCGCAATTAAAGCGCCGGTGTTTTACATGGCCGTGGGTTCTCAGGCCAATGTGGGCGGCGCAGCATCGGCACCGATAGTGGCGGCGGCTTTTCATCCGTCGCTGGCGCCTGTAGGCGTGCTACTGGCCGTATTGGGTTACGCCTTGGGCACCTACGGTGCTTGGTTTTGCGGGCAAATTTTACAGGTGGTTGCGAGTTAATCTATCACTGAGAGCGCTAGGTAGAATTGCCTAGCGCACTGTCTCTGCCACGCGACTCACTGAATGTTTCACAGTGCCTGCAACAACCTATACTTACCTTGAAATGCGACGTTTATCCAATACCTATCAACTTGTTGAACGAACCTGCCAAGACAAAGACCGCGGATCTTCGAGGGAGGTATAGAGGTTAACCCAACCCTCGTAAATCACTTGCTCCGGTTCGGTGAAAAGTCGATCGAAGGTATCGACTTTTTCCAACCCTTCGACACCGGTCAACCCGACCCAACAATTGCGCCCCGACTGTTTTGCCGCGTAAAGACAGGTATCGGCAATATCAACTACCTGTTGCCAATTGTATTGCGCCGGTCTATCGGTAAAAAAAGGAAAACAGGAAAAACCAATTGACGCCGTAATTGACAAAGGCTTAGCTTGCTTTATATCAAATTCCGTTTCCGCTATTAAGGCCCGAATACGCTCGGCCAACATTGCTGCATTTTCGCGCTGGCTAAACCTCGCCACCACGAGGAATTCCTCGCCGCCCCAGCGCACTTGATAATCGGTTTCGCGAAAGATTTGCGCCAAAATATTTTTCATTTGTGCCAGCACAAGGTCGCCAGCGGCATGGCCATTGAGATCATTGACATTTTTAAAGCCATCCAGATCAATCAGAAAGAAAAGTAAATCTGACTGATTTGGAACCGGCGCCTTGCCCTGCAGCCAGTTCAAGTAATCCCTGATAGATTTGGCGCAATCGTGCTCAATATGCTCTTGCAAAAAGCGTCGGTTCGATAAGCCCGTTAAAAGGTCCGTTTGACTGATCGCCTGTAACTGACCGTAGGCGCGTTGCAACTCAGCATTTTTTGCCTCTAACTCGGCCGTGCGCTCAGCCACTTGCTGTTTTAACTGAAAGTTAATTCGCCGGGATTGATAACGACCAAACAGTGTAAAAAGCAGGAAAAAAAGCACTACAAAACCAAAAACCACGGTATTTCGTTCAAAGTTTCTCTTACTCTCTTTAACATCGGCAATATCTTTATCGCGAGACAAGAGCGCCAATTGCTGCTCGCGCCGCATAAAGTCAACACTCGACTGAACATTGGCAATCGACTGGAGCCGAGACTCACTCATTATCTTATCGTGCCGAGTGTTGTGAGCATTTAAAACCGCGAGCGCTTCTTTCGTCTTTCCTTGTTGTGCCAACAAGTCACTCAGCATTCGATAGACCATCAACTGCAATTCCACATTGACGCCATCGAGCTGAACAGCAATGTGATTGCGTAAAATTAATTCGGCTTTCGCGAACTCACCCTCGGCCACAAATAGCTTGGCGCGATAGATGCCAAGTCTAAATTTCAACTCAGCACTCATATCGTTGGTCAATAGTGCCTCGGCATTGCTTAAGAACACCGCGGCTTCTGTATAGGTACCCATACGCAACTCGAGCTTAACCAAATTGGCATTCGCAGCAACAACATTCTCGATAGCGTTTAGCCTCGAAAACAATGCCAGAGCTTGCAAACCGTTGGCCTTCGCTACATCGTATTTATTCTGCGCACATTGAATATCTGCCAGCTTAAACAAGCCGTAAGCTAAATTACTCACATTATTGAGATCGCGATCGACCGCCACTGATTCAGACAAATACATTTCTGCCGAGGCGTAATCTTTTAGCTCGCGATGAATTTCGCCGATATTGTAGAGCGAGTCAGCCAGACCAGGCCGGTCATTTAAGGCGCGACGAATGTCCATGGCTTGGGAGTGCGCAACCAAAGACTCTTCTAGGTTATTGAGTCGCTCAAAGATGACGCCCATGGCATTTAACACGTCCGCCATCGCTGCGGTAGCGCCACTTTCGCGCAGCAACGCGAGGGATTTTCGAGCAAAACTCAGCGCCTGTGAATACTGCAGCTGGGCCCTTAAAGACTGAGCCATGGCGTTATAGGTAAGCCCAACTTGTAAGGCGTCATTGATCAGTTGAAACTTCTCCAACGCCAGATTGTAGAGTTCTAATGACGACCCGTACTGGGTTTGAATAAATAAAATAGCACCTCGCTCGCGCAGAACAATGCCCTGATAAAGCAAGTCTTTTTGCTCAAGCGCCAAGGTCTCTAATTGATCGATAATTTGACTCGCAAGCTGCAACTCAGATTGAACAATGTAGGCACGAGCCAATAGTGCTAAAAGCTCGAGCTGTTCAGATGCGGATACTTCATCTGCGGAGTCGAGTGTATAAGGCGATAACAGTGCGATAGTTTGCGCCGGTGAACTCAACAAGAAATGCTTAGCATTCCTTATGTCTTCCTGTATATCGGCCAATACAGCCGTGGGAAAAATACATAAAAGACAGAGAATCAACTTAAATTTAGCGAGTGAAATACCACTATGGCTAGCAATTTGGACCATGGTCAGCGCTATAAGGGAAAATGAGCGAGACGGGATTGTAACAGAGCTTAGCTGGCGCGCGAATGCGAAAGCTCAGAAATTGACCTCGCCGGCTCAGCTCTACACACTAAACATCACGATAGCCACCAGAGCATTGAAGTTGTCACTCAGACTATCTGGCGTCAATCAACCTTTAAAGTCAATTGACGCCAGAGCCCCAGATTTTAGGCTGAAACAGCCTCAGTTTCCGAGCCAGATTCAAGCACTGGCTTGCGCCTGAATTTAGCGCGGATATCGCCACCGGCAACATACAAGCAAGGAATCATTAACAGGGTGATAACCGTTGCAAACAAGACGCCGAACGCCAGGGACACCGCCATCGGAATCACCATTTGCGCCTGCATGCTAGTCTCAAGGATGATCGGAATAACACCAACAAAGGTGGTTAACGAGGTGAGAATAATCGCCCTAAAGCGTCGACAGCCGGCATCGATAACAGCCTCTCGAAGCCCAGACCCCTCGCGGCGGGCGTTATTGATATAGTCCACCATGACCAGTGAATCATTGACCACCACACCCGCAACCGCGATCACACCAAACATCGACAATACGCTCATGTCCATGCCAAGAATCAAATGCCCAAGCATGGCACCAACGATACCAAAAGGAATAACCGACATAATCATCATAGGTTGAGTGTAAGATTTAAGCGGTATCGCCAAAAGCGCAAACACCACCAGCATCGATAAAAAGAAGTTACGCACCTGACGCGACTGACTTTCCATTTCTTCTTGCACTCGACCAGAGATAGAGCTCTTAACACCAGGGTAACTCTTCAACATCTCAGGTAAAAAGTTATCGCGGATATCGGCAGCCACTTTTTGCGGTTCCGTTTGCGCGGCATCAACCGAGGCCCAGATATTGATTGAACGCTTGCCGTTTTCTCGGCGAATTTCACTGACGCTATCTACCATATTGAATTCGGCAACTTCCGAAAGCGGTACCTCTGAGCCGTTTGGTGTTTGAATCAAAGTATCTTCGACTAAGCCTATGGAATTGCGCTGCACTTCCGGATAGCGAACCATCACCTTAATCTCTTCGCCATTGCGAAGGATTCTTTGCGCCTCCAAACCATAGAAACTGAAGTTCACCTGTTGCGCCACATCCGCTAAGCTCAACCCCATACTGTAAGCCAGAGGCTTGAGCACTAGTTGAACTTCCTGTGTTTCTTGACGCCGACTGTCGTTGATATCGCCCACACCTTTCAGCGTCGACAATTTATCGCGCAAATCTAACACGGCTGATTCTAACTCGTCGTAATTAGCACCTTCTAGGCGAAAGCTAATGTCGCCGTCATCGCGATCGTTACCAAACAAATTATCTTGAATGGTAAGCGATTTCACTCCCGGCAATTGCGGCATAGCTTCACGCCATTTTGCCGCCAACTCAAAGGTATCTAACGGCCTGTCTTCCGGCTCAATTAATTTCGTCATGATGCGAGCGCTAGTTCGGGACTGCAAATCCACATGTACATTGGCAATCATCTTGGTGCCGAACTCTTTTTCAATTTGGCGATCCACCTCCAACAAGGTTTGCTCTACCGCCAAGGCTGCTTCAAGTGTGGCATTTTCAGACGAGGATATCTGCATTTCTATGTTGACGTCCGGAAAATCCGAAGGGATTTTTGGCGTGCCTATAAAGCGAATAGCGCCGCTGGCAAACAATCCAACACTGATCAACAACACTGCCAAGAAACCCGTTAACACAACGTATCGATAGTGAATAGCATTGGTAATAAAGGGTCTGTATTTATTATCGATAAAATACTTGAGATTGGTGTCGATCCATAGACGCAACTTATGAACAGGGTTTTTAGGGTTGCTTGGTCGTGGTTTCATGTGCCCCAAATGCGCAGGCAGAATTAGCTTCGACTCCACCAGCGAAAACAATAGACACAAGATGACAACCGCACCGATAGAAATAGAAAAACCTTTTTCTGGCCCAGTTGCTAGCAACATGGGTGCAAAGGCTGCTACGGTCGTTAATACGCCAAAAGTCGCGGGCATAGCCACGCGCTGAGCACCGCGAATAGCACTCTCAACCGATTGGCCATTCTTTTCAATTTCGTCTGCCGCACTCTCACCGATGACAATCGCATCATCCACCACTATCCCCAGCACCAAGATAAAGCCAAATAAGCTAGTCACATTAATGGTGACGTCAATCCAGGCCATGGGCATAAACAATAAGGTACCCAAGAAGCTAACGGGTAGCCCCATCATTACCCAGAAGGCTAGGCGTACACGTAAAAACAGCGCCAAGATCAGGAAAACTAAGACACCACCCCAAGCCATATTGCTTAGCATCATGTCTAACCGACCTTGCAGGTAGTAGGTTAAATCAATCCATGTCTCTAACTTTACGCCGTCGGGCAGCTGCGCATCTTTCTCTAAAATGTACTTATTAACGATGCGCGAGACATCCGTCATACTTTGATTTTTAGCCGCACCAACAAATATAGTAACGGAATTTTTACCGTTGTATTTCGAGTACTGGATACCATCCTGAAAGCCATCAATCACCGTTGCAACATCGCCCAAGCGAATAGTGGTGCCATCCTTTAGCGAAACAATAGGAATTTGTTCGAACTGATAGCCACGGTAAGACTGATTCTCTACCCGCAGCGAGATATAGCCATCGGCTGCTTTAATTTGACCGGCAGACATATTGGCCGAATCTTTACGGATAGCATCTGCCACATCGCGAAAACTTAGATTGTACTCTCGCAACTTGTCTTTGCTAATTTCGATACCAATCTCATAACCAAGTCCGCTGTAATACTCGCTGATATTGACCAGAGGCAGGGTTTGAATTTCTTCGTGAATTCGCTTACCTAAATCTTTTAACTGACTAGGACTAAGATCGCCATAAAGTGAGATATAAAGCACTTCTTGTTTGTATTTAAACCGCTCTACACGCGGCCTCTCTATCCCATCGGGAAAACTGGAAATCGAATCTACTTGACCTTTAACTTCATCCAAAACCACCTGAGGGTCGTAGCCAGCATCCACTTTAATATAGGCTTGCGACATGCCGCGTCGAGAATAGGTGATAACACGCTCTAGGCCTTGAATGGTTTTCAACGCCTCCTCTAGTTTAAGCGTAATGCCCTCTTCCACTTCCTGGGGTGCAGCACCAGGATAAAAAACCTGAATTTGCAGCCAGTCAATTTCAATTTCGGGAAACATTTGCTTGCGAATGGTACTCGCCGTCAGCAAACCGCCCAATAAAATAAAGATCATTAACAGGTTGGCCGCCACCGTATTGCGCGCGAACCAAGCAATCACACCCTTCCGTGTGGGGTCTTCAACAACGTCCGTTTGGTTAGTTAAATCTGTCACAATGTCATCCCCAATTATTTAGTCGCTTTTCTTAGCTAACGCTTCTTTTTGTTCTGTACTTTCTGTCGAATTAAGCTCATTAGGCTTTTCAACACTGGCTTTTTTCTCGCTGGGCAAACGCAAAGGCATACCTTCAACGGGATACTGCAATGCCGACACGATGAGCTGGTCTTGGTCTGAAACACCGTCAACGACTACAACCATGGTTCCCTGTTCGCGCAATGACGTCACCGGTTTAAACAGCAAGGTGTGCTCAGCCGTTAATGTAGGT
The DNA here is from genome assembly GCF_030409605.1 of Simiduia curdlanivorans. NCBI lineage: Bacteria > Pseudomonadati > Pseudomonadota > Gammaproteobacteria > Cellvibrionales > Cellvibrionaceae > Simiduia > Simiduia curdlanivorans. The sequence continues at coordinate 2,237,248 of NZ_JAUFQG010000004.1, read as the reverse complement.
ACCTTGCCATCGACAATAAGATGTCTCGGCACTAGCGCGGCTTGTGGCAGACTAATGCCCTCCACCTCTGCCCGCACATAGCTGCCAAATCGTAGCGGATGCTCCGTCGCTTGACTTAACGTTTGATCGCCAGGCTTAGGCACCTGCAAGCCGTAGGGGTTTACCAACTCAGCGACGAGATAAGCCATACGGCTTTGGTTATCAATCACACCTTCAGTGCGAATAATTTTTGCCTCCCAAGAAGTTTGCTGCCCCTGTAGCTCGCCGCGCAAAATCACCTTTGCACCGACACCCTCATTAATCAAAAATTTCAATTGATTATCGGCAACCGGTAGTCGAACCTCTGCCTCCGAAACTGACAGCGCTTCACCAACCGCATTACCGGGATTAACGTAGGAACCTAAACTAACTTGACGGCTTTCAATCAAAGCGTGGAATGGCGCGCGAATGATTGTTCGCTCTAAGTTACTTTCAGCCCTAGCAAGGGCTGCTTCTGCCGCATGTACGCGAGCTTGCTCTTGGGCTAACTGCGGCTCCCGCAAACTCAATGCCGTAGGTTTGCGATCTTTAATACGACTCCACTCATCTTTCGCCACCGCGCCCAAGGCCTGCTCTTGCTGCAATCCCGCTTTAGCAGACAGCAACGCCGCCCGCGCCTCAATCACGTAGGCTTGATAGTCGCTATCGTTAATACGCGCAAGAATTTGACCCTGCTTTACAAAACCACCGCGCACAAATTCCGGCGCTATAAAGCTAATTTCGCCGCTAATTTGCGCCACTAACTGGGTCTTAAATTTTGGCGTAACTAAACCGTGTGAATTAACGTCTAACTGCATAGGCTCGAATCGAATAGGCTCCACTTTTACCAACGGCGCAACCTGATCAGCCTCCTTCTCCTCCGGCGGCTGCTTAAGGCTAATCATGATCACCAAGGCTAAGACACTGGTGATAACGATGACGAAAGGCAGGTAAACACGTTTGTCCTTAAATTTGTCGATAAACACGGCTAAGTCCTATGGAGTCAAGAGGGTGAAAAGGTATGTGTTGATGGCATAGTAAGACTTTAAAAAAAGATGTCACTAGGGGGGAGCTCTGGTTGCGACCAAAGGCTAGGAAGCTGGGTTCTATTGAAACATTAAGCCGCTTGGTGACTCAAAAAAGCATATATGACCAGACGCAAGATCTAATTCAATGTACCAACCAACGGCTAAAAAAAAGGAGGAGCACTTTGCATGCACCTCCTTTTTTGGCTTGATAGAGACTCTATTCTTTATTGTAGTTCACAAAGAAATAGTACTCGTACTTAGTGTTGTCGGGCATAGTAATCTCCAGCTTAACTTCTGTGGTCGCTGGCGTCGAATTAGCGGCATTACCGGTCAGGCTTATCGCCATAGCCGGCATCGCCACAGAATTCGCCGGGAATATAGTTTTCACCTCTCCAGAAGTAGCGTTCAGACGTAAATTGGTAGAGGTTGTCTCTTTCGATGACCAAGTGTACTTAGTACCAGTAGGCCAAGGATTACCATTGCCATCGTCAAAAACCAAGCCAGTTAATGAAACGGTTCCACCGCCTACATTAATAGAACCCCCCAAGGCGGGGAAAGTACCTAGGCTCACGATGTTAACGTCATTTGTAGGCATGAAAATTCGAATATCACGATAGATAAACGTATCTTCCTTTGAAGAACAGATAGCAGCTGCGTTTACACCCGACATACAAGGGCCATTCCACTCGCCGTCGCCTGTGGCGTCATATACGCCATCGAGGTCAATATCAACGAAAAACTCACCCAAATCGTAGGCCCCGCTTTCATTTTCATCGGCGTATGGTTCTCCGAGATCAGTGTGTAAACCAATCTCAGCGCCGTCATACACGCTATTGCCGTTTACATCAACAAACGTCTCTGCTCCTCGCATGTAAGCCAAAACTTGCACTCGCAAGTCAGCCGGACGCGGACCGGAGCTTAACCATTTAACGCTACAACGGCCATTTACCAGCGAACACGCACTATCAACTTTACCGGCTTCAGTCGATACGAAGCGAACCTGTGTACCATCTGGCGGGCTATTGCCAAACTGATCAGCGGCAATGACATTCAGTGATACTTCTATGCCATCAGTGTTAAAGGCACCCGCCGGCTGGCGGCTAGACATCGATATGGAGAAGCGATCATCCACAGCCACGCCAGTGGAGATGGATATATCTGTTGAGCCACCTTGAATTAGGGTGGCGTCATGGGTTGCGAAAACTTTGACTGTAGTAGCCGTGGTTCCACTCTGAACGACGGTTGACACTAGACCCTGACTATCGGTGATTCCAGTTGTAGAGCCGCCGGCAAGAGAAACGCCGCCCTCCAAAGTGCTGAGGGAAAAAGTAACAGACTCACCAATAATTGGCGCAGATTGCGCACCCACCAACTTAAATGTAACTGTCGCTGTTTCCTGACCACCTATACCGCGCAGTGACAACTGGGTCTTGGATGCTGAGACAAATTCAACTGCCAGCACCTGATCGACTTCGATCGTAAGTGCAACAGTCGCTGTAAGAATGGTATCGCCTACCGTTAGACTTGCCGTTACAGTATCTGTACCTGAGCAACCTTGAGGCGTGTAGTTAACCGAGCCCAAGCCATCTGCCGTTGTAATTTGCGACACAACGGCGCCATTTTTCGACAGCTGGGCTGAACCTGCGGCGAGGCAAGTGGAGGAGAATCGAGCCGTGTAACTATTTAAAACGGGCGCATTATTACCGTCAACAACGTTGAAACTCAATGTCGTTGATGAACCCGACTGCAGTGTGGTTTTAGTAGACGCTAATGCACCCAGTACGAACGCGGAACCCGTACCTGTACCAATTTTCACCACTGAAGACCCTGAAGCTCCTGTTCCTCCAGTAGATCCACCGGTACTTCCGCTTGAGCTGCCGCCATCTTCACCCACACCAAACTTAGGTGAGCTAGAGCCACCACCACAGGCGCTGAGCATAAAAAGGCTCGCAAGAAGCAACAGGTAGGTTTTCAAATTCCACGTTTTCATGACAGTACCATTCCGATTTGTCGGCCAAAAACCCTAATAGATAGGCGTACGAGACGCCGAAGCGCGCAATTACGACGAACTAAGGCAAAGTAAAGCACCAATATAGCTGAGCAGAGGATGAGACGCCAGCTTAAGTTTCACGCCTAAGCTAATAAATTTCCTCAGGAAACTGCTTAAATGCGTACCAGTTCACTAACGGAGAAATTCGTCAATCTCCGTTGTTATCCGACCTATCGCCACTAGACTATCAAGCTTTGCCGACAAGTTTTCCTCAACCATTGGCGTGATATTGCACCTGCTGGGCAGTGCAAGCTGTTGTTTAATGCATTGCCGCAGGGTTGGGATAAAAACAAACTGCAGCCAGGTTTGAACCACCATAGTATCAACACAAAACGGCAATTGGCTGGCAAAGGCCGCCAGTTCAGGGGGCTCTTGTGCCCAGAGGTTCGCTTGCTTAAGGGCGAGCTCAAGCTGATCGAGCAAGACGGCAAGGTCAGACAACGGGCCTTTAGCCACTACTGCCCCTTGCGCGACTCAGCGATATAAAAGCGTGCATCTTGGGCGTGCTTAACGCAATTATCGAAGTTTTCCACGGTTTGCATAGACTTGGCGAGGCTGATTAAGCCCAGAGCCTTGGAGTAGCTGACCGAGCCGGAAAAGCCTTCGGCTTTGGCGATATCCAATTCTTGCCAAGCGGCGTCAACATTGGCCGCACAGCTATCGCGGAAGCTTTGTTTGCCGGCACAGGCCGCTAACATCAGTAGCGCCAGAACAGTCAGTAGATAACGCATGGCTTACAGCTCCTTATCTTGGTTCAAAATGAACGTTTAAACGGCGGTAGGGAATTGAGGATAGCCTTGCCGTAACGCCGAGTCAGCAATCGGTTGTCGAGCAGGGTGATAGTACCCGTGTCGGTTTCGGTGCGCAGCAACCTACCGCACGCTTGCACCAATTTTAGTGCCGCGTCGGGCACCGTAATTTCCATGAAGGGGTTGCCGCCGCGCGCTTCTATCCACTCCGACAGAGATGCCTCTACTGGGTCGTCGGGCACGGCAAAAGGTATTTTGGCAATGATTACGTGCTGGCAATAACCGCCGGGTAAATCCACGCCTTCGGCAAAACTGGCCAAGCCAAATAAAATGCTGGTTTCACCGTCATCGATACGGGCTCGGTGCGCGTTCAGCATCTCCTGTTTGGACTTGTCGCCCTGCACTAAAATCTGCTCCCGCCAGTCGATGGATAAACCGTCGTAAACATCGAGCATCTGCCGACGGGAGGCGAACAGCACCAGCGCCGCCTTCTGTGCGCCAAGCAGCTCGGGCAGGCAATCGATAATACCTAGGGTATGATTCAGACTGTCGCTGGCATCTGAGGCGCTGTTGGGAATTTGTAACAGCGCCTTGTTGAAGTCGAAGGGGCTGGGCACCACTGCGTAGGTGGCATTTTCAGGTGTTCCGGTGCGCATTTTAAGCCGGTCAAACTTGCCCAATGCGGTCAGCGTGGCGGAGGTAACCACTGCCCCGCAACAGCGATTCCACAGGCTATATTCGAGTGTTTTGGCCGCGAGAATGGGGCTGGAGCAAATCTCGTAATCAATGCTACCGCCAAAATCCACCAGCGTAATCCAACGGGCTTTCGGCACGCCGCCTTTGTGATCGAGTTCGGCAAAGCTGGCCCACAGGGCCAAACCGGCCTCAGCGCGCGATTGCCACACCCCCAACTGGGGGTACCAATTCTCCATGTCAACTTTGGGCACATCGCAGTGGCTCGACTCCAACGCCTCTTCTAATTCGCGCGTCATTTTGCCCAACAATTCGGCTAGCCGCTCGAAGCTGTGCTTCAGTTCGACGCTCACCTCGCGCATCGCGTCGGGCACAATGCCCTGCTCGAAGCGATAGCGCGGGCTGCGCTCAGGGTCTTCGATGCGCTCGGCCAATTGGGTCACCATGGGGTAGACCATTTCCAAATGCCGTTTCACATCGGCCAGTGCGGCGGGCAACTGCTCGGCGAAGCGATCGATATTACCGGCACCGCTAATTTCGCCCAACATGGCGCCCTGCACCTTATTGGTTTGCTCCAACCATTTAAGCGTACCGATCAAGCGGCTGTGCTCGGCGAAGTGATTGAGGGCTTTATCGGGTAGATGATGACCTTCGTCAAATACGTACAGGGTATCGGCCGGATCGGGCAAGATGGCGCCGCCGCCGAGCGCTAGGTCGGCCAACACCAGATCGTGGTTGGCGACGATAACATCGAATGTGCCGAGCGAATCGCGCGACTTAATAAAACTGCAGGACGACACATTGGAACAGCGCCGGCCGGTGCACTGGCGATGATCCGTGGTCACCCGCGACCACACCTGTGGCTCTAGCTCCTCAGACCATTCATCTTTATCGCCAGCCCATTTGTTCGCCGCCAGTGCATCCATCATGGATTGATAAATGGTCAGCGCCTGTTCGTCTATCTGTGGGTATTCATCTTCGTACAAGGCCTTTTCACTGCTGTTGGCGGCATCCACATCGGTGAGAATTCGATCCAGCTTGGATAGACACAAATAGCGACCGCGACCTTTGGCCAAAGCAAAATTAAAATGCAAACCCGACTTACGCTTTAGGTCGGGCAGATCCTTGTACACAATCTGCTCTTGCAGCGCCACGGTGGCAGTAGAGACTACTAATTTTTTACCCAGCGCTTTGGCCACGGGAATGGCGGCCAATAAGTAAGCTACGGTTTTACCCGTGCCAGTACCCGCCTCAACCACGCAGATGTGGTTTTCGCCAGATCGAACACCCTCGTCATCGAGTTCGATACCACCTAGCGTACGCGCAATTTCCGCCACCATCAGCTTTTGACCATAGCGTGCCTTCAGCGATTTGTTTTCCAAAAACTGGCTGTAGGCAGTTTGAATCGTCTTTTTTAGCTCGGCGGATAATGCCATTAACGGTAAACCTGCTTGCGATTCAAGCGTCTAAATAAATTGGGGAAAAAGCGCTTAACACTCGGCGCTAGCACACTCACACCTCGACCGATGATAACTTGATCTCGGCCCTTCTCGATGGCAAGTAAAAATTCTTGCGCGCAGCGCTCGGCGGAAATCCCCTGCGCAATTCTGGGCTCCATTCTACCTAACGCCGCTCCTACCTCGTCCAGCGAGTTAATGGAAATTTGCGTTTTCACCCAGCCTGGGCAAGCGACAGTCACCTGCACGCCCTGGCTATGTAGCTCAGCCCGCAGCGCTTCCATAAAGCCCATCAATGCGTGTTTAGCGGCTGAGTAGGCCGCCCGCCCCTGTGAGCCAATTAAGCCCGACACACTGGTAATAGTCGCCACAATGCCGGCTCGGGATTTCAACAGGGCCGGTAGCACCGCTTTGGTTAACGCGACTGTACCTAAATAGTTAACTTCCATGATTTTTCTATCCACATCCAAGGCTGTATCTTGGGCGCGGCCACGCTGAGAAATCCCGGCATTGTTGATCAGGATGTCAATCGATAAACCCTCGGCCACCAGCGCAGAAACTTGCTTGTACACTTGCTCTGGGCAAGCCAAATCCAAACTGATCACGCGATGCAATTCAGGGTTAGCCAACCTTAACCGCAGCTGCTCTAAAACCGCTTCACGGCGGGAGCTCAATAATAAACTGGCGCCTCTGGCGGCAAGCTGAAGCGCTAGAGCCTCACCGATACCCGACGATGCGCCCGTAATCCACACACTACGTCCGTTAAAAAAATCTGTCATACCATCCCTTAGTTATGCGGTACTGTACCGCGATCGCGTCCTGCGATTACATCGCCGACTTTAGAAAAATTGAGTCTAACCGATATCTTGATTAAGCTTGTTAGGAAAATCACATAATGGGCGCTGGCCAATGATAGAAAACAAGCGGTTACAGCTATGGCTCTTCATCGGTGGCGCGGCTCTGTTGGTATCCATAAGCATAACGGCAACGGTACTCATCGCGAAACACTTCCGCGCCGACTTTAATTCGGCCAACAGCACCAAGCGCGCACTCGGCATCGTTGAAAACAGGCCAAAATTTGATCTCTATGCCGGCTATGGTTTATGTGAACAGGCCACCCGTGAAAAAATGGAAGGCAAAATTATCAACCTAAACATGGACCGGCGAACCGCCCTCTACGACGATTACGAGCGCACCAACACCCTGATATTTACCGCCGACGTGGTGCCGCGCGACCAACGCTTTTTAAGCGAGCAGCACTCCACCAAGAAAATGCACGTACAATGCGTCACCAGCGCCGACACCAATACACTCACAACTCTGGTGATTGCGCCCGCCGATGAATAATCAGCGGTTTATGTCCAAATGTGCGCTCACCGGGTTGGCGTAGCTGGCTAAGAAAATATCCCGCTGCTCGTCGTTCAAACCCTGAATACGGCGCTTTAACTCCGCCGCTTCGGCAGGGTAATCATCGGCATTAAACGCCACTTGCGCCTCGCCTACTTTCACTTTCGGTACCAAGCCCGTTAACTGCTGGTAGGCTAGGCAGTTGCTTGGGTGTAACCGGTAATTCGACAGTATTTGCCGATCTATCTCCGCCGCCACTTCGTCAGTGCCTTTGAACTCGCCCTTAATCACATCGCCGTAAGTTAAATGAATGCGGCCTTTAAAACCGTTAATGCCGGCGGCAATACTGGCAATATCTTCCTGCTCGCCTTTTTGGTAACTGCCTTCGGTTTTTAATAAATATAACTCGCGGCTCTTGGCCAAGTCGCAAGGGTCCCACTCGTAGGAAATAGACACGGGCACGATATTAAGCTCGGCCAAGTAATCGCCCAAGGGCTGCTGCTTGGGTTTGCTTAAGGCAATCATACTAACCACGGCGGAATTGGTTTTATCGCGCCCGTCTTTGGCCCTACCTTCGCGCTGTGCTATCCATAGGCTCGACTGCTCTTCGCACAGCACATGGTGAATATAAGACGACAAATACTTAGCCGCCTTGAGCTTTTCCCGCGGCGCCTTGGCCGATCGATTGACAATAAAGCTTTTGTTGAGCCGCATGATGTCCGAGACATAGGGCTTGGTTAACAAGTTATCGCCAATGGCAATTTGCAGGGTGCGAAAGTGATTCAGGTAGAGCATCCAGGTCACCAGCGCTGGGTCCATGGCGATGTCGCGATGATTGCTGATAAACAGGTAGGGCTTATCTCGGTCTAACTTATCGAGGCCGCTGGCGGTGACGCCGCGCGACTTCTCGTCCAGCATGGCGCGCAAATAGCCGGAAACCAACTCTTGAAGGTCATCTACTGTAGCTATGCCGTTAAATTCCGCGCGCAACTTTTTCGCCACCAGCGGCTTAATTAACCAGGGCACTAGGCGGCTAATGACGGGGAACTTGAGCGCGGCAATGGCGGCGTGTAATTCTGGGTTGCCAACGATGCCAGCCAAAACAGGGGCTACTTCTTCATCGCGGTAGGGTCTTATATCGTCAAATTCGCTCATGGGCTCTGGGTATGTGGTTGTTATTGTCCAGGCAGGATTGTTTTATAGTAGCGCACTTCGTGCACGCGACCCTGCCTCCGCCCTCCGATTGGCGAAAGGGTGGCAAAAATACCGAAAAAGGATGAAAAATGCTACCCAAGGTTTGCCCTTGCTGCAGTGGCCAAAGTTACCAAGCCTGCTGCCAACCTAGCCACGAGGGCGCACCGGCGCCCAGCCCAGAGGCGCTGATGCGCTCGCGCTTCAGCGCCCACGCCTTGGGTTTGTTCGATTACATACTATTAAGTTGGGCTGAGTCGGCGCGTGCAGGGGTTGATCGGGAAGCGCTTAAAGGCTGGCTCGAGCGGGCAAGCTTTGGTCAGCTTAGCGTGTTATCGAGCCAAGTTTCCGGGACAAGCGGCAAGGTGGAGTTTGTGGCCTGGTATCGGCAAGATGGGCAATTGCATGCCTTACACGACCTATCGCATTTCATACACGAGCATGGCCATTGGCGCTATCTCAACAGCAGTGCCCCAGAGCTGAGCGCACCTAAACTCGGTCGCAACGACCCCTGCCCTTGCCTCAGCGGCAAAAAGCACAAACAGTGCTGCATTAACTGCCTGGCAACTCCTTAACCGACTCCTCCAGCGCATGAATGGCGTCGCGCAACTGCTCGTCGCACAGGTAAGGCGCTGGGCCCATCCTGAGCCACTGTTTGCGGAAGTCGGTGTGCACACCCCGGTCGCGCATCATTTCGCACAGCTGCTTGGCATGGGGAGAGCTAAACGAGAGGAAGCCCCCCATGTACTCGAGCGACGTGGATAGCTCGATCACTGCCGGATTAAAGTTAAATTGCTTAAACGTGCTGCTTAACAGCTCCAGCTGATGATGGTGCACATCGTCGAGAAAATCCGGGTCTAGGCCTTGGCGCTGGAAGTAATCGAACACCCGATTGGCCCTAAACACCGGCAACATATCCATGCTAGAGCCGTGAAACCGTGCCCCGGCATCGCCGTACATCAGCGGACTGGTGGCGGGCTCGTCGACGATGGGATCAAAGGCGCCAAACCAGCCAGTGACCAAGGGCCGAAACTGGCGCCCCTCGGGCACGTGCATAAAGGCCAAGCCACTGCCCATTTGGCAGTACTTGGCGCCACCGCCCACCACAAAAGCTTGTTGCAGGTTGTAATCTTGAACCGAAAACGACAGCACATTGACGGAGTGATAGGCATCCACGAATAACTCGACGCCCTTGGCCGCGCACAAAGGCATCAAGGTATCTAACTCTACGCTTTGGTGCCCAGTTTCAAAATTAACCGACGAGGCGCACACAGCCGCGGTTTTATCGTTGACGTGGCGCGCCAATCTTTCCACCAGCGTGCTGGCGGGGTTGGCGGGCTCAAATATCACCTCGATACCGGCCTCTGCTAAACGCACCAGCTGGCGCGCAATAGATGGATACTCGGCATCGCTGGTGATGATTCTCGGCCGCGCGTCCAAGGGCAGTGATGAGAGAAACCGCACAAACAGGGCGTGCACACTCCCGGCTAGGGCAATATCTTCCGCCGCACCGTGGATTAACCCAGCGAAGCCTGCGCGCACCTTATCGGCCATCTCAAACTCTTGGTCGAAGCGCTCCTCACCGTATCGATTCAAACAGTCCCAATGTTCTTGATAGGCAAGACCGGCGCAATCTGGCATGGCCTGATGAATATGCCCGGTGAGCATGATGCGCGCCCCAACCGCCGCGTGCTGGTAGTCTTGGGCGAGAATATTGGGGGTTTGGGTTAGTTGTTGCAGACTAGGCATGGGCACTTCCTAAGATTCGTCCCCCCAGTATAGCCAAGCATTTTTGTGTAGACTGCGGGCCAGCAAAACAGCCTCAAATTAGCCCTAATTCAGAGCGAGACCCTTACATGCAACCTATCCCTTCCCCTATCAGCTCTATCACCGACCTCTTGGCGCGGGTTGGCCTGACGTGGCGCGCAGAGGATTGTGGCGCGCGTATACAGAGCCTCGATAAAAAGCAATTCACCCAGTTTGAACAGGGCAATAACCCCTACCCTTACCCCTATCTAGGGCAGGCACACCTTGCGCTGGTGGTGTGGGGCGAAGGTCAGGCGCAAGCGCCGCACATTTGGTTTTTGCGTTTTGATCTCGACGAACAAGCAAAAATGCCGCTGAAGAGCCGGGATGAATTTGTCCAGCAATTACTCTTTGCCATCGGCACTAACCTCGCGGCGGCAGAGCAAGGCGAGCGGCTAAAAAGCGTATTGGATAACAACCCCTATGTGTGGCAACCCAACGAGGCTCTGCAAGCGGCCTTTCACGCTCGGCTCACGGCGCGCTTAAAGCTGGCCCCCAGCCAGTTTTATCAGGATGTACTGAACTATTTCAGTCAGGGGCCTTGGGATTACTGGCAAGCCTTGGGCCTGCAGGGTTTAGCCGACTTAGTCGCACGGCACAAAGACCCACAAATTCACACCTTGTTGGTGCAAAACCTCGGCGGTATTCCCGAGCCGGTGTTCAAAACCTTGAGTTGCCTACTCGAACACGAGCCAGTGGATATTCAGTTAACGGAAGTGATTGTCGAACGCTTGACCCAAGCCTTGCAGTCAAACAATCCTGCCGGCATTACTGCAGGCTTGCGGGCGCTGTCCAGCAGTAGCGCCAAGGGCTTTGTGGCAGAGGCGTTAAAGCGAACACTTGAGGCCGAGTGCTTAGATGCAGAAGCCATCGTCACCCTTGCCACTCGTCATGGTCACAACCTGATCGATAAACGCCTAACCTTGCCCTTTCTCGAACAGGTAGCGCATTTAGGCCAGGCGAGCTTCAATCGGGTATTGGCCGAGTTATTATTTCAACCGTCCTTAAGGCCGCACTTTTTAGCGGCCTTTAGAGACACAGAGAGATCCGAGCGCTTGAGCCAAGCCATTGGCGGCTTGCTCGGCGGCAAGGGCAACCCAGAGCCGATTAACTAAGCCCTGGGTTTAAACTTACTTCGATCGAGCAAATAGGCTGGCCGCATGGCCAGCAGCCAAGCGAGCACCAACATAGCACCGGCCACGCCCAACATAGGCACATAGCTACGGCTCAAGGCGCCTTCGTCGCCCACCATTTTAGCGGCAACCAAGGAGCCAGTGGCCAAGCCCATCTTCGAGGCAAAGCCAGCCAAGGCCGCCATACGCCCCTTAGTATCAAACTCCGCCGCCATGCCGAGTAGGTAGGCGACCACAAACGCCCAAGTAATCCCCACCAAGCAGTTGGCCAAGGCAAACACACCCGGTTGATCGGAATAAATCAACGACCAGGTAGCCCAAGCCGTCACGATCATCGCCACACTCATGGGCACCAAACGGCGCATGCGGCTAGACACCACAATCACCAACACCGCGCCCACCACACCCAGCCAAGCGGCAAAGCCCAGCCAGCGAGAAATATAATCCAGCTCCAACTGAAAAGATTTGGCCAAGCCCATCACCACCGCATAGGGGCCATTATTGCCGGCTTGAAATAAGAATAACGCCGCCAAGGTGGCGAGCAATGGCCACCAGGCCATGGGCGAGGCTTCACCCGCTAAATTCACCACCGGCGGCCGCTCGGGATAATCCGGCAGCAGTAACAGCAAACAAAAACTCACCGCACTGAACAGCATGAGTGACCAGAACAGGACCGGGGCGCCAAAATCCACCACCAAACTGGGCAGGTACATAACACCCAGCCCACCCAAACCGTATTGCACCACCAGCAACACGCCAAAGGTTTTCTCAGGGCTCTCGGTGCGAGCAAAAATGCTGTAGGCCACGCCAACTAACAGGCCGCCAATGCAACCGTGGCCAAAACGAATACCGATTAACCAATCGGCGTTCGTAATAAAAGACGATAATAAATCCACGCTAATAAGCAGCAATAACAGCGAGCCGCACACCAAGCGCCAGGAAGTTCGCCCCGCCAAAAATACTGCAACCAGGGCCCCTACTGCGGCGCCGTAGATGTTGCTCGACGCCACCGAGCCGGCATCGGCCGTGCTAAAGCCTAAGCCCGTTACCAGGCCATCCACCAAGGCGGGAATAATGTTGACGTAGAAGAATCCGGCGGTTGCCAACATGGCCAAACAGAAACGCGCCAAGAGCCCGTGAGCAGATTGCCTGGGCGATGCGAAAAGCGAGAGTTTAGTGGTGATCGCAGTCATTCAAGTATCCATTGAAAGCGGAGTTTAGGTGATCGCAAAGCCGCGGAGCTAAGCGACCATAGAAACACCACTCTAAAGCAGTGCAGGGCATTTAATAGCGCCAGTTCTACTGTCTCAACTAGTCCAGTTGTGAACTCTGGAAATTTAAGGCGGCAACTAAAATGAACGGTGATTGCCTAAGAGCCTAACTGACGTAAGTAAGGCGCTAAATGTGCCGTAACATGGCGCCAAGGTTCGCTGGCTTGTTGATGGATAGGTGCGCGAATTTGACTGGCACTGGCGGTGGCTGAAAAATGTACGTTTGCATTTTCCTTTTGCTTTTCTGCAAGACCTATCGTTACACATAATTGGGAGAACTGAGCATCCCAATCAGCCACTAAGACTTCATAATTTAGCCAATGTACACCACTAATTTTTTGCTGCCACTGACTCATGAGCTGCCGGTAAGCTCGTACATAACGCCCCAGCTCCACTAAATCGTAAGAGTAAGGATAAACTCTGCCAAACAATTGCCGATACAAGGCAAAGCCCATGGCGCGATCATCACGGTGTAAATGAATAATCTGCGCATCCGGTAATGCAGCCCGAATGAGAGGTATATTGAGCCCGTTAATGGGCAGCTTATCGGTAAAAAAAGAGTCGCTTTGTAAATGTGCACTTAGGGTCATGTAGCGTCGACCAATGGCATTCATATTAAGGCCATAAACACCTTGAACAAACGCCTCAGGCGAAACTGGCGGCGCGCCAATTTCCTCACGGTATTGCTGCATAATTGCATCGTTTAGGTAAGGCAGCTCGCCACCCGCTCGCACACCAGACATTGCCGCTAACCGCGCCTCCAATAAACTGGAACCGGTGCGCGGTAAACCTACAATAAAAATCGGCTGACTCTGCGCAGGTTCGGGTACAAAATCTGTCGAGACCTTGGGCTCGATTTGAACAGAGAGCGCTTTTAGCATGCGTTCATCTCGTTCTATTTGGTAAGAAAAACTTGCCCTTTTTAAGCGCGAACCTTCAGCCAAATGGTGCATAACGCTACCCCATTCACCTAAGGACTCATAATGTCGAGCGACAGCGTAGTGCAATGCTATCGCATTCTCCTTAGGCAAAGGAGATTGCTGCAATGACTGCTTGATTGTTTCAATGTGACTTTTTTGAGACTTACCCGGCGCCAATTCAGCGTAAATTAGCTGCGCCTCGCCTTGCGTAGGGTCTAACTCCAGTGATTGAGATAGCCAATCAGCGGCCTCGGAAAGATGGCCGCAGTGCCGCAAGATCATTCCATAGTTAGATAATACTGTCGCATTATGCGGCGCGATTCTCGCAGCAATTAAAGCCGCCCTACATGCCTCCTCTGCCCATTGAGCAGCATGCAGTCGGCGTGAAATATCCACCCACACATGAACATCTAACCTCAGCGTCTCTAGCCGCGTAAGGAGTAGCCGCATGGCTTCAACTTGATTCAACGCGATACAAACTTGAACCCGCAGGGGTAAAAACACAGGCGAGTAATCATCACCTAAATAACTGAGCAACCCAGAAAAATCCCTGCGCTCAAAAAGTTGTACCGCATGGTTAAAATGAACAGTCATAATTTTACTGTAGATAACATCAGCATTGGTTATCGAGTTAGGAATTATCGCCAAAGCGCTGCCAGCGCGTGCATGAATACAACATTTAAAATGTACTGGCAATTGCGACCTAATACAAATATTTAGTCCCATTTAAATAAAAAAGGCCGCTTGCGCGGCCGTAAGGGAATTAAAAAAACTAGCGAAAGTAGTATTTTGCTGACAAGCCTAGAGTGCGTGGGGTGGCCAGATAATTGCGCTGATTGTTACCGTAGTAGTTCTCAAAGACATTGGTATCGGTGCTCATATAAGCGCTTGGGTAACTACCAGTGACTCCGGCTTCGTTGAAAATATTGCGAGCATAGAGAGACAGCGTCCATTTTTCAGCCTGCAAGGCCACCGATCCGTTCCACAGTGAAAAACCATCAAATGTTTCTTGGATGCTGGTATCTTGCACTGAGTTTATAGAGTCTGATTGGTAGTAGCCGGCAATACGACTATTGAGCGACAAGCCATTACTCAACTCATGGTGATGATCCAATGAAAGCGTCACCACATGCTCAGCCGTGCTCGGCAAACGATGCCCGTCTTCTGAAAGTACGGCCCCTGACTGCGGACTGATAAGGTCTGCGGTTAGCTCGGCGCTGGTAAAGGCATAACCGGCATTAAGGTTCAGATTGTCTGTTATGGCGTAAGTTACCTCCGCCTCGACACCTTGTGTTTTAGCCGACTCGCCGTTAGTCGCGATGAAAAAGCCCCACCACGTAGTCGCGGTATTTAATTGCGGATCTTTCCAATCCACGTAATAAATATCGGCGGAGTATCTCAATCTATCGGTCGTACCTTTAATACCCAGCTCGTAGTTATCGACGCGGTCCGCTTTATAAAACATCACGGTTTCTGGGTTTAACTCGGCAAAAAATCCACTTGCTGGCACCGCATTGGCGCCACCACGTCTAAAGCCCTGTGAAAAAGTAGCATATAACATAATGTTTTCAGACATATCCCAAGACGCATTGAGCTTGCTGAGTACACCATCTTCCTCCTGAGCAGGGAAGTCTTCATAAGGCACCACCACACCTTCAAACAATGGGAAGTCCATCGCAGTACTGTTGGTCAGTTCATTATCAAACCAACGCAGACCACCCGTTACGCGCAGAACATCGCTTAAGTGCCAAGTAAGCTCACCGTAAACAGCCAAATCAGTGAAGGTTTCTTTGCGGTCGTAGAGAAAATCAATTTCAGATAAAGGTGCACCTAACCACCAAGCACCATCGGCGATACAGGCGGCGCCGAGCGTGGTGCAAGCCTCGGAGTATTCATTCAAACCAAGTAAGTAACTAGTATTAGTCGTAGATTTATCCTGGTCCATGTAATAAACGCCAGCCACCCAATCCACGACGCTATCATCTGCATTAGAAACTAAGCGAAACTCCTGCACCAATGCCTCTTCATCGTAACCGGCATTAACGTAGGCTACGGGGCGGGGATTGCCTGGGTAGAGCGAATCAAACCAATCGTTACCTGTCACCCATAAGGACGTGTTGTCACGCCAGCCATTTCCCTCATGGGTATAACTTGATGTATTGCTCGTGAGTGTGGCGAAACCCATCTCCCATTCCATATCAAGACTGGCTAATTGCACATCGCGCTCTGAACCTTCGAGCATAGTGGAACCAGACTCATAATCACCGTAAGCGTTACCGTTGTAATCGGTACCCGAGGTTGTGCTGCGACGAGCATCTACTTCATCGCGCTGGGTGCGCAAACTCAACTGCAGATTAAAATTATCGGACGGTTCAAAGCGCAATGCTGCATGGGCATAATCAATTGAGACACTGTCGGCATCTTTTTCCTCGGTGTAACAACTTCCATTAAAGGCCACTTCCGTTGCACTTAAACTTGAATCTTTAGCAGATTTGCAGCTACCGTCATCGGCTGCGACCACAGGCCGACCATCGGCTAATTCATACAGGTTGACGTAATCGATTACACCAGCATTTTGCACTGTGCCGACCGAAACACGCAGCGCCACTGTATCGCCAAGGGGTAAGTTGATCATGCCATCGGCAGAATAATTTTGGCCATCGCTACCTTCGGTCATCGAACCAGTTCCCGCCACACTGGCATCAAAGCCTTCTGTGCTAGGTTTGTTCATGAGATAGCGCACAGTGCCGCCTAACGCACCTGAACCATAAAGCGTACCTTGCGGGCCACGCAGCACTTCGACTCGATCGATATCCTTCAATAAAAAATTGGCAAACAAAGGTGTTTGATCAACATAGCTGGCGACGGTGGGTACCGCAGAAAGACCTATGTCACCATTGGCGCCATTGTCTACGTTAATACCCCGAATCACCATGCTATTCACCACACCAGCATTGCGCTGGCCGCGATCTACCACAGAGATGCCGGGAATGGTGCGCATTAAGTCTGTAGCATCCACAATATTTTGTTGTTCAATATCACTCCCTTGTACAGCAGAAATATTGTAGGGAATATCTTCAATGGCCTGTGCTCGCGCGCTGGCGGTAACAATGATTTCTTCCAAGAAAGCGTCTTGTGCAAAACTAGTGGCCGGAAGCATAGGCACTACTGCAGTAGCGCACGCCAACCAAAGTGTATTACGAGAAAAAACTGTATTTTTATGCATAAATCCCTCGACCTTTATTATTAAATTCAATGATGAACACTATGAGCCAGCAGTTTTAACTACCATAGAACCAGTTGCCGTTTTTTCATGAGTCCAGTCAACTGCTCTTCAGTGGAACCACTAACTCACCCAGCTGCTGCAATGTCGCTGAATTTTTCACGCCCTCTGTATAAGGTGGAAAATTAACATCGCAGTCGCGCCAACTTTTCAGAACTTGGCCAAGATTTTGCCAGCCGCGCTCGCGACAGCGACGCAAGTAATCGAGATCCAATTCCACTGCAATAATTTCTCGCACCTCGCCGGCCTCGTGAATAATTTCACCACCAGGGCCTGCCACCACAGAGCGACCATTGCCAAGGCGCCCTGCCACGTTAATATCAATAAAATATACTTGGTTCGATACCGCATTGGCGCGCACCAGCGAAACTTCCACATCGCGATCGATGGTATTGGTCATGGTTGGGTGAATGATAACTTCGGCCCCCATCCAAGCGAGCGTGCGCGACACCTCGGGAAACCACATGTCGTAACAAATAGATACGCCAAAACGACCCACCTCAGGCACGTCGAATACGCAGCATTCGGCACCGGGCGTAACGCCTTTTTCGTAGGGAGTGAAAGGGAAAATCTTGCGGTAGCTAGTGACTTCAACACCCTCGGGGTTGAACACTGGCGTCACGTTATAAACTCGCTGACCTTCGGCCACAAACAGCGAGCCGGGAATTAACCAAACACCGTTGTCGCGCGCCGCGGCCGCAAGCTGGGCAAAAACCTCGTGATCGGCGCGCACAGCATTATCCGTGGAGGGGCCAAACAGCGCCAACTCACCCACAACAATCATTTGTACCCAAGGGAAGCGCTTTTTAACGGCGCCCACTTCCTTGACGATTTCATCGATATTATTTTGGTTATTTAGTGCAAGTTGTAAACCGGCAACAGCAAATCGGCTCATGCAACGACCCCTTGAGTGTTTTCATTGGCCATGCGCCAAACAGAGCGCTGCGCCAAACTAAGGTCAAGCATAAGAAATCAACAGGGAGATAATTAGAACCAGTTTGGTGCTTGTGATAGCACCAGTTAGGGCACTACTTTTCCATGCCTGTTGCGTGCCCAAGCTTGGCGCCCGCGCTAGTGGCCGTCACCCGCTTGGACGGGGTGTGGAAACTAGATGGACATAGTCACGTGGTGTCATTGGTGTTGGCGCTAAGCCCATATTGAAGCGATAAGCCAAGAAGTTGAGTCAATTTTTAGGCTTAAAACCCAAACGTAATTGCGCCAGTTAAGCTCGGCTTTCGTGGGTGCGAATAATACCGCTATCGATAAAGCTGCGATCCGACCCATACCAACGGATTTGTTCTTGCTCAATCACGGTATAGAAACTGCGTGGCTCACCGAATGACCATAGGTTCCACTGCCGGTGAAATTGATCATCGGCCACCCACCAGCGCCCCTCATCCTGCTCTTCATTGGCAAAGCCGGCGTAACCAACCATGCGACCATCGGCAAACAAATCAATGGTCAGGGGCTGGCCGTACACGGTTTTAGTCAACAAGCGCGCGCCGCTTAGGGCTTCGGTTAACGGCGCACTGGTCAACCAGCTCGCCAAGTCGACATCCAGGGCATCTTCTGGCGGACTCGATAACGATTTGATTAGCTCGGCTAACTTGGCAATTCCGGGTCGAATTTTCTCCAGCGGTAAGCTGCTCACGCCGAGACGAAAACAGGGTGGTAGATCAGTTTGCGCGCCGTAGAAATGCCCCACAGGTTCGATAAGAATGCCGCGCTTATCGGCTTCTCGGCACAGATCATCCACGTGCAAACCCGGCGGGCCCTGCACCCAACAGCAGGTGCCGCCCTCGGACTGCATGGTAAACACCGCCTTGGTGAGGTAATAATTTAAGGCATTGCGCAACTCGATCCAGCGGTCTTTGAATATTTTTTGCAAGCGCCGGGTGGTGGCATCGAAGTGGCCCAGCGATAAAAATAATGCGGCCGTGCGCTGATTATTGGCGGCGGGAAAGCGCGACATTAGGCGCCGCTGCTCGCGCACCGCGCGAATCAACTCGGGTGGGGCGATCATAAAACCCAAGCGTAAACCGGCCGACAAGGTTTTCGACAAACTGCCTAAATAAATAACGCGACCCTCGGTATCTAAGCTTTTTATCGCCGCGTGAGGGTTGCCTAAAAAATTGGTTTCACTGTCGAAATCATCTTCGATGATCACCTGATCAAACTGACTCGCCTGCGCCAAGAGTTCAACCCGCCGCTCCGAACTCAGGGTAACCGTGGTGGGCACTTGATGGCTGGGCGTCACATAGACGTAGTGCGCGCTACCATCATTTTTCGCTGTTTGTACACCGTGATGATCCACGGGAATAAATTGTAATTTTGCGCCTTCGCGCTGCACCAGGCTACGAAAATCTGGGTAACCCGGCTCTTCCACTGCCACCCTTGTGGTATCGGTAAACAAAAGTTGCGCTAGAAGGGATAAACCTTGCTGCGCGCCATTGGTAATTAGTATTTCATCCGAGCGCGCGGATATGCCCCGGCGCGGCAATATTTTTGTTCTAATTTGTTCGATCAAGAGCGGGTCATCGGCGTCGCCGCGCGCCTTAGACCAATCGTGAATTTCGCGCACACCGAGAGACAACCGGCTGGCCTCGCGCCACTCGGCCACGGGAAACAGCGACTGATCAAACTCCCCTTCTAAAAACGGGAAGGGATAATCTTGCCAGTTAGGCGGTGTGACAAATACGTCGTCGAGTGCGCAATAATGGGTCAATCGTTCGCGCCAAAAGGTGCCGGCAGCGGGGTTCGGAATACGATCGGCCAACTGCGTCGGCAAATCCACCAACATCGCCTCGTTAACGTAAATACCACTGCGTTCGCGGCTAACTAAATAGCCCTCATCAATCAATTGTTGGTAGGCGAGCACCGCGGTATTGCGTGCAATACCTAAATGATCGGCGAGCTTGCGCGATGAGGGTAATCGCTTGCCCGGTGGGATAAGTGCCTTTGAAACAAGGTCGACAATTTGCTGGCGCAGTTGCGCCTGCAGATTAAAGTCTGAATCGCCTTCAAGGCTGATGAGGTTTTCCAGCATCTGCTTTCTCACTGCCTACAATAATACTTTTGTACCAGCAATAGCATGAAAGCACAAGCTCACACGTGCTAGGTGCAGGCATAAAAAAAGCCCGCAAACTGCGCAATGCTGTTCACTTAAGCAATTGAATTAGAGCAGGGCTTTGTAGAAAATCCGGTGATGGGAACATCATCGGATTTTTTTATGGACTTTCAGAGAGATCTGCTCGACCTAAGTGACCTCTTTAACTTCTCTGACGTTAGCTCATTCACGCAAAACATACCTATCGAGTGGATTGAGTCTGCACTGCGCTTGAGTGCCTCCGCGACGATTAGACGACGCCGACTACCATCAGACCAAGTGCTCTGGCTTGTCTTAGGTATGGCGATGTTTCGCAATGAACCTGTGCATGAAGTGGCTAGACGTTTAAATATATGCGCACAAGGCCTGGCCTCTGACAGTCTGTTAGCTCGAAGTGGTGTCACTAATGCCCGGAAACGACTGGGCTCCGAGCCCGTAGAGTGGTTGTTTCGACAAACAGGTACGCACTGGGGGCGCGAACGCTATTCGGAAGATGAATGGAACGGTTTGAGGGTGATGGCGGTAGATGGGGCGCTATTTCGCACCCAGGATACACCAGAGCTTCGAGAGCACTTTGGTTCGGGTAATACGTCATCTACGCGGCAAACGCCGTTTCCCATGTTGAGACTTGTCGCCTTGATGAACGTGCGCTCTCATATCATGGTTGACGCTCAAATTAGTCCTTATCGTCGAGGCGAAATCCCACTTGCTGAGACCTTCTTATCAAGCATTCCGGAAAGCTCTGTGACCTTGTTTGATAAAGGTTTTTGGAGTGCAAACTTCATGCTAACACTCAGCCAGCAAGGCTCTGACCGCCACTGGCTAATACCAGAGAGAAAAGGGCTCGTACATGAAGTCATTGAAACCTATGGCGATGGTGATGAGCTTATTCAAATGAAGGTTTCCCCACAGGCTAGAAAGAAGAATCCCGAGCTGCCAGAAACATGGCAGGCTCGAAGAGTTACTTACAAGGTCAAGTCTGGTGTTAAATCGGTGATGACCTCTTTACCTGTTGAGAGATTCAGCGCGGCTCACATCTCAGAGCTTTACAAAGAGCGATGGGAAATAGAGCTTGGATTCCGAGACATCAAAAGCGCTATGCAAAACAATGCGATTACGTTGCGAAGTAAGAAAGTTGATCTGGTGTACCAAGAGCTCTGGGGGTTGTTACTGAGCTACAACATAATTAGGCGGGAAGCCTCGATGGCGGCGGTAAGTTTTGATCGCGCCCCGTCTGAAATCCGCTTCAAACCGGTATGTGATTATATAGCGGTTCAGTTGATTGTGATGGCGGCTTCTAATCCTATATCTGGAACGGGTCGACGACTGTCAGAGCTGAGGTCAGGTATTGGCAGCCTGTTTTTAGAGAGGCGTCCGAGGCCAACAACCCCTCGGACCGTTAAAATATCAAAGACCCGATACCCAGTAAATCGCAATGCCGCTCCTCTTAAGTGAACAGCATTGCGCAAACTGCGGGCTTTTTTATCGAACTAACGCAACCACTTACTCCCATTCATAACCGAAGCTAACACCAATGGTGCGCGGACGGCTCATACCGAAGAAGTGGGCCGGGACCAGCTCACCATTGTTATTCATTCCATCATAGGTGTTCTGGTCAGTCAGGTTTTCCACGTAGCCGATAACAGACCAACCGTCATCTGCGCGGAAGCCCGTGCGGAAACTCCACTCGTTATAAGCGGCAATTTTTGTCTCCGCCAGTTGTTCATAACCACCGCCACGCTCAGACTCCCAAGTCACACCTAGGTTGCCTATCCACTGTCCTCCGTTGACCGGAAAATGGGCATTAAGCACCGCGCTCCCCGCCCACTCTGGCGACCAAAATAGCTGCACGCCCTCACAATAACTGTAAGTATCTGGCATGGTTTCCGGATCGTAGTCGTCCAGTTCGCAGATGGGTGCCATGTGGGTAGCTTCAGTATCTAAATAACCAATACCCAGGTAAAGATCAAAGTTATCATTTAACGCCGCCATCACTGTAGCCTCAACCCCTTTGCCCGCCACTTCACCGGCGTTGAGCACGCGCGACGGAAAGTCATTACTAGGTACCTGCAGATCCTGATACTGGTAGGCAAAGGCCGTCACCGTCACATTAGCCTTCCCGTCCATCAGCGTGTCCTTATAGCCGATTTCGAAAGAGTCTACGGTTTCTGGTTCAAAAGTATCGAGTGGGAACTCACCTTGCTGTACACCTTGATCGACGTCATAGCAGTCCGCTACGCTTTCCTCGGCACAGCTAGAAAAATCCATACTAAAGGTGCCGAAGCCACCTGGTTTATAACCCTGAGTGAAACTGGCAAAAATCATTGCCGTGTCATTGGGGCGCCAGCGCACCAGTGCGCGCAAGGTGGTATCGCTCCAACTATCGCTTTGCTTAATGGTGCCATCGGTGGTATAGCCATAGGCATACCATGGCCCTAGGTAACTGTCGGGCATAGGCACATTTTGACTGAAGGTCTTTTCATCTTTGGAATAACGCGCGCCGATGCTAGCATCCCAGCGTTCATTAAAGGCATAGGTCAGATCCACATAGCCGGCCCAACCCTCATATTCACCTACCGCGTTATTGCCTTCATCGAGATAGCCGGTGTCGCTCGGGTAAAAGTCTGTGTAATAGTCGCTACAAGATGAAGCATAGTAATACATACAAATAGCCTCTTCCGTGGTCCGGAAAAGGAAGTTAGCATCAATATTTTCTTTGTAGTAAGAAACGCCTGCGTACCAAGAGAGCGCATCGCTACCGGTTGACGTTAATCGGAACTCCTGCTGGAAATAATCGCCGGTCTGGTCCTGATGATAGTTTGATAAATTAACTGAGGTGCCATCGTAGTCTTCCGAATAGTAATAATCGTGGTCTTTGTAACCAGTGTTAGACACCAATTCGGCAAAACCTAGGTCGTAACTCAATTTCACACCTAAGCTCAAGATATCGGCATTGTCCGCGTCGCCACCCTGCAGATCCACATCGGCGTCGCGTTCGCCGCCAAGGGGCATTGTATCGTTGACCAAGCCACTATCAAGCAACCCCTGCCAAGTATCGCCTTGGTTAACAGCACGATAAACCGAGCCCGACTGCTCGCGCGTTTCGTATTCAACCGTGGTATCTACGCCAAGCTTGCCGCTCTGGTATGCGGTAGACCAACGAATAGCCGACTTATCGTGTGCAATTAAATCAGGGCCACCGGCAAAGTTTTTAACGTAGCCATCTTCTTCAGAGTGATAACCAGCCACACGCATAGCAAAACTATCGTTCACCGGTAAATTGATCGCACCTTCAACAACACCATGACCACGCTCGCCAATATCGACGTCGATATAGCCCGAGTTAGTGCCGCCAATTTCCGGCTTAGCAGTATGCACGCTAATAGCGCCGCCAATGGAAGAGCGACCAAACAAGAAACCCTGCGGCCCGCGCAGCACTTCCGAGCGCTCCATATCGTACAAGCTGGTTACGGCAGCGCCGTTACGGCCCTCGTAGAAATCATTTTTGAAAAACGCTGCAGAAGGATCGCCGCCCACGCCAAAATCTTGGGTGCGAATACCGCGAACGCTTACCGCATCTAAAAAGGAATCTTTCGAGTTACCAGTAATACCGGGCGTAATGTTAATGAGATCTTTAACATCATCGAGGTTATTATCTTTGGTGAAATCACCGGAGAACGCAGAAATTGCCAAGGGCACATCCTGCACATTTTCCGCGCGCTTGGTGGCGGTTACGGTCACTTCTTCGAGCCAGCTTTGCGCCTGCAAACTGGCAGACATTCCGGTACCCAGCAGCGCAGCCGCTACGGCTGTCGCTAAGTGACGACGCTTTAAATACTTCGGTTGGTAGCTATGCATAGTGTCCTCGTTTTTCATTGTTATCCCCAAACATGTTGTCATAGAAATCAAGTGGCGATTTTTAGTACTTAATCATATTGCGATGTTTTCATTGCTGAGTGCTTGCAGCATAGGCTGCAATTGTTGTTGGTATTTTTTCCAGCGCCCGATAGAGCGGGTATGCGCTGGCTCACGCACTTGCGCAGCGCTTGCGGTAGATACAGCGCCGGTTTGCTGATGGAAATTTAAGCAAGCATCTTGCCAAGGTAACTCTAAGTATTGGATAAGCGCACGCGCATTAGGCTCAATATCTTGCGCGGTGGCCTCATAGGAAATATCAAAGAAGCGTCCCGCAAAGCGCTCGCGATATACCGCCATTAATTTTAAATAACGGCTGTGGTGGCGTGCCATTTCAGCTTGATCGTAGGAATGCAAATAAGCATCGGCGAAAAGCTGTTTGAAGCTGGCAAAGCACGCATCCATCGGTTCGCGGGTTAAATGCACAATCTTTGCCTTGGGAAACGCCTTTAATATAAACGGAATCAGTAGGTAGTTAACCGGCAATTTATCGACAAACCTCGGCGTGCCGCCATGCAAGCGTTTAGTTGCCTCCATGTACACGTCGCCTACCTGTTTGAAATCTAAATTCATCGAGGCTTCAAACATTTGCGCTGAAAATCGTTTCGGATCTCGATGATTATTCAGCCTGCGTAAACTCATACCAAACTGCTGCAATTCGCCGGCCGAGGTAACATCGCTATGGCTGGTAATAATACGCTCTATCAAGGTTGTGCCTGTTCTCGGTTGGCCTAATACAAAAATAGGTGCGCTGTGATCCGAGCCCTGACTATCGGCCAACCACTCTTCAGTGCAATGTTCAATAAGATAATCAAACATCAGCTGCTCGGCAGCCTCGTCGTACTCAACCGTATTTCTGCGCGCTTTGGCTCCGGCCATAAAAGCTTCAATAGCGCTGTCCCAATCCTTTAAATCTTCACATTCTTTGCCAATAGCGTAATGCAAAAAAGCCCGTGGGCGATCCTCCAATCTAGGCTGTAGCAGTAACTTCTGCATGACTTCTATATGGCTATGATCTGTTGCCTTACGCGCTGCAGCCAATGACCAATGGGCTTGCGCGTGATGGGGAATACGCGTTAACACCGACTGATACAGGCTTTCTGCCGCCGCAATTTCGCCGTGATAAACGCGGTTATTAGCCAAGTTAAGTGAATACTGCGGCTGCTCAGAAGCGCCGGCAACGGCCTGCTCAAACTGGACTTTAGCACGGCCGTGATCGCCCATGCGGGTATAGACAGTGCCCAATAGATCTTGCACGAGGGGGTCGGATGAGCCGTGTTTCTCGGCCTCTTTGAGTGCCTGATCGGCGCGGTTTACTTGCCCTTCTTCGATGAATAATTTTGCCAACTGCGCCCACGCGGCGGCGTGATCCGGCTGCAATTGGGTGACCGAGCCAAAGGCTTGCACGGCAGTAAGGCGATCGCGCAGCGACAGCGCCACCAAACCCACTAAAAAATGAGCCTGAGGAATACGGGGGTTTTGGGCAATCACCTGTTGGCACAATCTCGCGGCCTCTTGGGGCCGACCTTGATTCAGCAGCGCAAAACCCTGTTTAAGCAGGTCTTGCGGCGCCAATGGCGTGCGCGTAGCGTGTTGCATCAAAATACATTTTTCTCGTGTTATGTGTCTGTTCGGGGCTGTATTCAAGTGTGAATACCGCCATACATCCAGAGCCTTTATATACAATGCTACACAAAAACCCAATGGCTGAAACACGCCAATTGGCAGATTGCTTAGATTTCATCCAACTTCCTACAATCCGAATAATCATTCAATACCCAAACTGGGTCAAGAGGATAATTGCTGGCGCAAGCGGCCAAGCTTGGTTACATTCGAGCCATTCAAACGATAAATTCAACTTTGACCAACGGGCGCACCATGCAGCACTTATTTTCCCATTCACGGACGTTATCCGTATTTTTCCTAATTTTATCCACTTTTTTACTGATTTTTTCTCAGCCAAGCCTGGCCGAGGAAAGCCATACCTCGGTCTGGACGCTGCCCAAAATTGCCCTTCAAGGCGTTCCTTTTAGTATCGATATCGCCGATGCCACCGAGCTGCAACAGCAAACTTTATTCATTCAATTGGACGAAACCATCTATCAAGGCGAGTTAACCGACGGGCTACTCACCTTTTCCGGCCTCATTACAGAGGCCGACACAGCCCAGGTGATACTGCTCAGTAATGGCCACCAGCTAGATAGCGCCAACATCGCCACCCTACCCGGCTGGTTCTCCCTGATCCCAGCGCTGATGGCCGTAACCATGGCGCTGCTACTGCGCAACGTGATGATTGCCCTGTTCGTTAGCCTGATCACCGGTATCTGGATGCTCTACGGCCTGACGCTACCGGGCTTAGGTATGGCGATTTTGGACGCCTGCCAAGTCTATGTGGTGGATGCACTCACCGAGCGCGAACACATGGAAGTGGTGGTTTTCTGCTTCTTAATCGGTGGCCTTGTGGGCATCATCTCGCGCAATGGCGGCACCATGGGAATCGCGGAGCGCATCACCCGCGTGGTTAAGAACCGCTCACAAACTCAGCTTTCCACCAGCTTTTTAGGGCTGGCTATCTTCTTCGATGACTACGCCAACAGCCTTATTGTCGGCAATACCATGAAGAAAATCTCCGACACCATGCGCATCTCCCGAGAGAAGTTGGCCTACATCGTCGATTGCACTGCGGCGCCGGTTTCCGCCATTTTGTTTGTCACCACCTGGATCGGCTTTCAAGTGGGCGTCATCAACGACGGCTTGAGCACCATCGTAGGTTTGGACGAATCCGCCTACTCGGTATTTTTGAACTCCCTGCTGTACAGTTTTTACCCGATATTGGCCATCGTGTTTGTGCTCTACATCGCCGGCACGGGCAAAGATTTTGGCCCCATGCTCAAAGCCGAGCGCCGCGCCTTTCACACTGGCAAGGTGTTGAGCCCAGCCATGCAGCAAGATTCAGGCCCAGCGCCGGAAGAGAAAGACATGGAGGCTAAAGCAGGCGTACCGCACCGCGCCATCAATGCCGTTATCCCCATGTGTGTGCTCATCGGCGTGACCATGGCCGCGATCTATTTCACCGGCCTCGCCAGCCCAGACCGCGCCGACGACTCGCTGCGCGAAATCATCGGCAACGCCAACTCCTTCGCCTCCATGATGTACGGCTCAGTGGCCGGTTGTATTGTCGCGCTGCTGATGACCATGGCGCAGCGCCTGCTCAGCGTGCACGAAATTACCGACGCCTGGTTCGCCGGCGCCAAAGCCGTGATGCTGGTGATCTTCGTGCTGACATTGGCCTGGTCGCTATCCGCGGTGAACACCGAGTTGCACACCTCTGACTTCCTCATATCGGCCCTGGGCGACACTCTAAACCCGAATTTAATGCCCTTCATCATCTTCCTTTTAGCCGCCTTTATGGCCTTTGCTACCGGCTCCAGCTGGGGCGTGATGGGCATTATGATGCCCATGGTGGTGCCTTTGGCTTGGGCGGTACTGGTGTTCAACGACATGACCGGCGCCGAGCATATGCACATTTTCTATTCGTCGGTCTCCGGCGTGCTTGCCGGCGCTATTTGGGGCGATCACTGCTCGCCATTGGCCGAGTCGACCCTGCTATCGGCCATGGCCTCCGGCTGTGACCTGATCGACCATGTGCGCAGCCAAATGCTGTATTGCTTGGTGGTGGGCGGTGTCGGCATGCTCGCGGGCACCCTGCCCGCTGGCTTTGGCGCGCCTTGGTGGCTGTGTATGATTATCGGCGCGGTCGCGCTTTGGCTGGTGCTACAGTTCTTTGGTCAACGGGCCGAAGATCCACTACCACACCCACACAAAAGCCATGCCCATAAGCCCGATGCCGAGCCAGCCTAGCAATGTCTGCAGGCATAGATGGCGCGCCCGCTGCTAGCTACTGGCGCGCCACCGCCACCGAGCCGGATTACCGCACACCAGCACCGAAGGCAGTTTACGATGCCGCCATTGTTGGCGCTGGCTACACCGGCTTAACTGCCGCCATCGCACTGGCCCACAAGGGTCTAAGTGTCGCACTTATCGACGCTCAACAACCGGGCTGGGGCGCCAGTGGGCGCAATGGTGGCTTCTGTTGCCTTGGCGGTGATCATTTGGGCATTGGCGCTATCGAAAAGCGCTTTGGTACCGAACAAGCGCAGCGCTACGTGCAAGCACAACTCGCCGCCATCGCACAGGTCAAACGCAACTGTGAAGATTTCAACATTAGTGCGGATATCTGCGGCATCGGCGAGACTCTCTTGGCCCATCGCGAAAAAACGCAGGCGCAATTGCACCAAACCCAAGCGGCGTTTCAGCAACACTACGGACTAGAAGCGCAGCTACTTTCATCGGTCGAACTGAAACAGCGTGGCCAATGCGCCAGCGCCAGTTTTGCCGGGCTACATATGCCGGCAGGCTTCGGTTTACACCCGCTCAAATATTGCTACGGCCTAGTGCGAGCGGCGCAAAATTTAGGCGTGGATTTTTATAATAACCACACCGTCGCCGCGCTCAAACACACATCAGGTCGCCGGCAACTGAACACAAGCCGAGGCCAGCTAAACGCGCGAAAAGTACTGATGGCGACTAACGGCTACACCCAAGACGCCATGCACCCCAGCCTCAACGGGAGGGTGTTGCCTGCGCTCAGCAACATTTTAGTCACCCGCCCCTTAACGCAGCAGGAGTTAGACAGCCAAGGCTGGTGGTCGACCAACCCCAGCTACGACACCCGCAACTTGCTGTATTATTTCCGCCTACTACCAGATCAACGGTTTTTATTCGGCGGCCGCGGCGGCATTCGACAAAGCGAGGCCAGTTTTGCGGCCAGACGCAAGCAGCATGGGGTAGATTTCCAGCGCTACTTCCCCGCTTGGGCGCAAGTTGACGTAGACTATTTTTGGCGCGGTCACGTTGCATTAGCGCGCCAGCAAACACCCCACATCGCAGCACTGGGGGATGAACTTTACTGCGCACTGGCGTACCACGGCAACGGCGTCGCCATGGCTAGCTGGAGCGGCCACAAAGCCGCGGCATTAATGCTAAAAGATGCAGCTGCCATAGCCGAGGTTCCTGCATTTATGCAGAACAAGCCCAAGGCCTTTCCGCTGCCGCAACTGCGCACGGGTTATCTTGCCGCCGCCTATTTGGCCTATAACTGCGTGGACTGAAAAGTGAATTGAGAAGTGAATTGAGCCGTGGATTGAGAGAAGCCCTTAGCGAGGTAGATCAAAAGCCTTTAGCGTGGTGGATAAAAGCCCTTAGCTGGCTGGACTAAACGTCCTTAACCAGGTGAATTAAAAAATCCTTCACCTTAAATACACGCGACATTTTGCGCCGGATGCTATGAAACAAATTACTGTCAAATTTCTACTCTACTCAAGCCTTGGCATCGGCCTGTTAGCGGTGGTGTTAATTGCCGTATTGACGCTTTTATGCTGGTTTACCCCCACGGTAACGGTGGAGAATAACAGCCGGGAAATACTTTCAGCCATCGTGGTTGAGCTACCCTCGAACACCTTGCGCTTCGACGATATTGCGCCCGGCGAATCGAGTGAAATTTTTTATGACGCGGCACAAAGCGAGGGGCAGTACCGGGTAACGTTAAAGCGTGGTGCAGAGGCAATGCAGACCGACTGCGGTTCAATTAATGAAGGCGAATGGGGCAAGCGCATGGTGATCTCTGTGCACAGCGACGCCGTGATCAGCTGTAAAGAGCAGCTTAGGTTTTAATACTTAGTTTTAATATCCAGTTTTGGGATGCTAGGGGTTTAACGCTAGAGCTTTAACGCCAAAAAACTAAGCCCTAGAAAATAACATCACAATACTGGCATTATGGCGCAAACCCGACGATCACCTAGGACGTACAGTGCAGCGATTAAACGGCATTATCTTTGACCTAGACGGCACCCTAGCCGACTCGCAGCTGAACTTCACCGCCATCTGCGATGAACTCGCCATCCCCCATCAAACACCGCTACTCGAATATCAACAAAGCCTGTCTTGCCCGCACGCCGTGGCGAGAGTTCAAAGCGTGATTGAAAAACATGAAATGGCCGGTGCCGCCTGCGCGACCTGGATTGCAGATGCCGAAGCCGTATTAAACAAACTCGCCGCCGCCAAGGTGCCCATGGCCATTGTGACGCGCAACATGCGCAAAGCCACTCAGCTTACGGTGCAAAAACTCAAGATTCCGATCGAGCTGATTATCACCCGCGAAGATTGCCAAGCAGTAAAACCGCACCCAGAGGCGTTGCTCAGCATTGCCCAGCAGTGGCAAATTCCAACACAACAACTGGCCTATGTAGGCGATTATAAATTCGACCTAGAAGCCGCACAGCGGGCCGGCATGCGCGCTATCTTATGGCGCAACCACAGCAACGCTCATTTTATTGCCCAAGCAGATCACGCAATAGAGCGCTTCGAAGAGCTTTTTAATTACCTGGATCAGGCGTCTATATAATTCGCATCAAGATAATCGGCATCAAGCGCTTGCGCCGCCAACTCAGCCTCGCGATAAGAGCCGTGCGAGGAAATAGGCTTCATAATACGAAACACCACAAAGCGACCGCGCACATATTCAATGGTGTGGGGTGATACGTCAGTTGTTCCTAAAAGGCCGCGAATATTGTAAATCGCCTGATCCGGTAACATCGAATCTTGGGTTAAATAAATGCTCATGAATTGGCTCGCACTGGTGTCTCAAACATGCGAGCTATTCTATCGACTGGTGCACACTTTCCTATTCACCTGAAGCACTAAGCCAAGCGGCCTAGGCCGCTTGTTCAATCGCCTAACATCGGCGTTATGCGTGATCTATTGCGCCTTGGGCGTCACTTTTAACAGTTTGCCTCTATCGCCATCGGTGAGTAAATACAGTGCGCCCTCCGGCCCCACATAAACCGCGCGAATACGCGCATTTAAGTCGCCGAACAGCGACACCTCTGCAGCCGGCGTCGCACCCTGCATTTGCACCCAGCGTACTTCTTTGGCTTTCAGCGCCGAGGACAATAAGTCGCCCTTAAAGGCTGGAAACAAATCCGCGTTGTACACCGCCAGCGACGAGGGCGCGATAGAGGGTGTCCAATTGACCAAGGGCTGCTCCATGCCCTCGTATTCGGTAAAGGGCGTAATAGAGGCACCAGAATAATCGCGGCCATAGGTAATTATGGGCCAGCCATAATTTTTACCCGGCTCGAGGATATTAATTTCATCGCCACCTTGCGGGCCGTGTTCATTGGCAAATAATTGCTGCCGCACCGGATCGTAAGCCACGCCCTGCGGGTTGCGATGGCCAAGGGAATAAATAGCGGGATGATAGCCTTTTCTATCAAAGAAGGGATTGTCTTTTGGAATCGAGCCATCGTCATTTAAGCGAACAAATTTGCCCAATAAGCTATCGGTTTTTTGCGCTGACTCGCGAAAATCAAAGCCATCGCCAACCGCCATCACTAAGCTGTTGTCTGGTAAAAATGCCAACCGCGCACCATAGTGCACCGGCGTATTTTTCAACGGCTCGGCGGTGAATAAAACTTCCTGATCGACAAAGGCGCCTTGCTTAATTCGCCCGCGCACCAAGCGCGTGCCGTTGGCGCTACGCTCGCCCCAGGCAAAGCTTAGGTAAACCCAACCATTTTTTTCATAGTCAGGGTGCAAAACAAGATCCTGATAACCACCCTGGCTACGCACTAAGGCCTGCGGCACGCCGGTAATCGGCGCCGATAGCGCTTTACCGTCGAATATGCGAAGCGCACCAACTTTTTCAGCAATAAGTATCTCGCCCGAAGGCAGAAACGCGAGCGACCAAGGCGATTGGAGCTGATCTGTCAGCGTTGTTATATCAAAAGTCGGCGTCGGTTTTACCGCTTGTTCAGCGACGCTCGGCAGTGCCAGAAAAAAAGTAGCCAAGATTAAAAACGTGCTCGCCTTATAGCAATGGTTTATGCTCTGCAACATATCTAGCCTTTTGGTTTATCTATGAATAATCAAGAACGAAAAGATAGCACGAAAATGCGCTGTTTAGTTAGCTGGGCAAGCGCCAGCTGCGTGGGATTTGTCGCCGCTAGTCTGTGCCACTCACAACAGGTGCAAGCCCAATTAATCAACCTCGGCGCCCATATCGACTTTAGCACTCGACTAGCAGCCATGGCCGACGACCTTGTGGGCCTTAGCCCCACCTACTTGCCGATAATTGCCGTAGGTTTTGCCATAGCCTTCTGTGTTGCGACATTCACCCGAACAAAAACCACATGGCCGCCGGCCCTGCTCTTCAGTTTGGCCGGCGCTGCAGCACTTGGCTGTATTTTAGCGCTGATGCAACCGATCATGGAAATAACCCTGATGGCCGGCGCGCGCGGTTGGCTTGGGCTTGGCTTGCAAATAGCCGCCGGCGCATTGGGTGGGTTAACTTACGCTTATCTGGTTCAACCTCGCCCATTCAATGAATAGAAAACGATCCAAATAATTAAATAAAACAATTAAACAAAACAAACAATTAAACCAGTACCTGCTCAAGCGCTTTAGTCACGAGTTTAAAGCCGGCTGAATTGGGGTGAATTTCATTGCGCCAGTGCTTGTCCGTTAATAGCCCCTGAGTATCCACCACGGTTAAGCGAGCCCCGTGCTTGGCTTGCAGCTCAAACAACATCTTTCGAAAGGCGCGCAGCAGCAGCGCCGCAACCTCCGCCATCAACCCAACGTCGCGATAACCCAAAGACTTAAAAATCGGGTAGATCCAGGACTCGCCGATGGGAAACACATCAAACAGGGCAAATCCCTTTTTCGAAGGCCGAGGGAAATCGTAAGTGTGGGTTACTAATCGAATCGCTTTATTCTTGGAAAACTTCGCCAAGCGATAGATGAGCTCTTCATAGGTTGCCGACAACTGTAACAACTTAGCCTGCAGCCTTTCTTCATAGACCGCGCCCTCAGCGGTCATATCGGCATGGTAGGGGCGGATAAAATAATCCAAATCGTAACGCCCAACGATATCGTTGCCGCCGCCAGAAAATAATAAATAGTCATAGGCGTGCGCTTGCAACCGCTTCATCAACGCGTGCTTCTGCTCGCCGCTGAGCATGGTCAAGGCTTCATCGCCATTACTCGCCGTCGCGTATATCAGTAAATCTTTTCGCTTGGCTAAATGATGAATAACATTCGATGCCCGGCCAAAGGCCAAATAACGCCTTGGGTAAGCAAACCAAGAGTCGCCTTCGGCCAATATTTTTAAGGCCTTAGGCTTGGCGAGCACCAACTGGTCGAACTGATGGGAATCTGAGGTATAGGGCATGGGGCATCCTTGTCGATAAGATTCGAGAATAGCGGCTCAGGCGGCAGTTTAAAAGAGATGGTTTTCTGCATGCAGGCAGAAAATGGATTGGAAGATGATGACCAGTTGCTAGTTACAAATCTCTAGGGAAATCGAAGGTGGGATCTTCGAAACAAGGCGGGGGGCCGCCCCCTACAAGCTACAAGCTACAAGGCGGGGGGCCGCCCCCTACAAGCTACAAGCTACAAGCTACAAGCTACAAGCTACAAGCTACAAGCTACAAGCTACAAGCTACAAGCTACAAGCTACAAGCTACAAGCTACAAGCTACAAGCTACAAATTATGATGGCACAAAACTTAGGTCCGCAAGGGCTTTGTTGCTTTTACTTTTACTTTTGCTTGCGGCTTGCGGCTACAACCTTAATTTACGCTCGTCATAATAACTCACAACACCCGCCACATCCGCTTCATTAAATTCGCGCAAGCCGCTAAGCACTAAACTTTTCTCGCCGCGCCCAACCACTTGCGCACCATCTTTAAAAATAAACGCCACCTTAACCTGACCACGCTTGCCGTCCACCGTCATCTTGGAACCGGCGGCCTCGAGTTGTAAATCGGCGATATCGAGGCGATCGAACTGTAAATGCATGGACTGATAAATCACCATCGGCCGCGCTGGGTTAATCATCACCCCGTGTTCGCGCCACAGGGGCACCAAAATATGGGGAAAGGTATGGCCCGAAAACGCCACGTAGGCGCGCGTTAACTGCTCGGCCAGCTCGGGGTTATGGCGCTGTTCGCCGGCACGGGACATCGCCATGTAGCGCTTTTGGTTAGCATCCAACACGCGTACTTCACTGGCGTCTGCATCAAAGTGCAAATTCACGCCGTCTTGCACCATATCGGCGAAGGTAAAATCCATGGTTTGGGCGAGGCCGCTGTGGGCTAAGGTGAGGGCAAACAATAAATCGCCGGGCACACAAAAACGCTTGGCGTCTACGTCGTGAATCGGGTTGAAATCATCGGCAATTTTCTTGGCAAAACGGCTTGCCTGCTCTCGGGTGAAGGAAAATTCTTGACCAGATTGCTGAAAAAAGTCATCTAACCACATAGCACATGCCTGATAATCGAGCGGAGGCGCGATTATACAGGCTTCACTATTAATGCAAAGTCTTGCAGTTGCTTAGCACCCACAGGCTAAAGGTTATTCCCGGTATGAGCTAACTGACACTGAATGTCATGGCGTGGGCGTTTAAATGTTAATAACCCCCTCCATATACAGCACCGCCTGCCCCGCCACATTGACCTTATCGCCAACTACCCGGCACTGGAGTTGACCACCGCGCTTCGACACCTGCAGCGCCTTAAGCTCTGCTTTACCTAACTGATCCGCCCAATAAGGCGCCAAGCCCGCATGGGCAGAACCGGTAACAGGATCTTCATCGCCGCCATTGGCGGGCCAGAAATAACGCGACACGAAATCCACCTCGCTATCGGCTGCGGTCACCACCAGATCCAAAGGCGCGAGTAATTTAACCTTTGCCAAATCCACCGCAACATTTTCAACCTCGGCGCGCGAGGCTAGCACGGCGAAATAAGCCTGGGTATTTTTCAATACCGCCACAGGTTTAATAGAGAGACCTTCCAACAGCGGCGCGGGCACAGACTCAACCAGGGCCGGCTGACGATTGGGAAACGCCATCTCAATAAAGCCATTCGCCTGCTTCACTAAGCCGAGGCTACCTACCGCCGGCGCCGTGAAAGTTAGGCGCTCCAGTGCCTTATGATTGCGATACAGCACAAAAGCCGCCGCGAGCGTAGCATGGCCACAAAAATCAATTTCTTTAAGGGGAGAAAACCAACGAATGGCATAGGTGGCGTCGTTTGTTTTTACCAAAAACGCGGTTTCCGAGACATTATTTTCACTGGCAATATTTTGCATCACAGTATCGGTTAGCCAGCTATCGAGAATAATCACAGCGGCGTAGTTGCCGGAAAATACAGTGTTGGTAAAAGCGTCTACTTGCCAGATGTTGAGTTTCATGGGTAAGAACCTAAAAAGTAATAACTATCTTTGTCATGATGAGTTATTGGTGATAGAAATACAATTTTAGCGGGTCCAATTTTTCACTGCTATTTTTTAAACCGAACTCCATATCGTCGGTTAGCGCTAGAGAGATCCTATGGAGCTATTGGGCTGGTGATGCACTACACGCCAATGGGTGACGAACTCCGCGGCTTGGGTTGTGGAGAAACCTGAGGCGATTAGGGCGTCCTCTACATCATCTTCATCCGTAAGAATTTGACCTGATTCTTTGTCCCAAAAGTCAGCATAAGCGGCTTCTGATAGTTGAGCGTTATAAAATAGTTCATTCGTATTCATTCAATCACTCCATTGATTTTCTTTAATGTATTTTTAAAACCTCTAAATGAGTCGCCATTAATCAACCATCTATCCTTGTTTCCATCTCTCGGGCACGACTCAGAAGTCAGCCAAACTTTATAGAGCCGCACATTGAAAGGGCTAATCCCCGTATTCTTCATTCCCGAACTGAAGTCGACATAACGTGCCAATATCGCGCCCGATTGCACATCTACAATGCGATCTTCGCGCTTGCGAATACCGCGCCCTACATCCCAATTGCTAAACACCCATTCAAAACGCTGATTCAGCGGCACATGGGTATAACTACCGTCATTTTTAAACTTGGCGTTTTCGATAGACACCAGGGTTTCGGCAATGCCCGGATTTTCAGCTTTCCACCCTTCGATTGTTTGGTATTGAATGAAGCCGGCATCATTTTCGCAGAGTTTTTCATACTCCCATAAAACGGGGAGATCCCAGAAGAGCACGGCGAGAAGTGCTATCCCCAACAATGCAGAGAGCAATCGCACTTTTAACCGGCGGGCGCTTGGTGCCATTGACAAAGAAAATATCAGTGTAACTAAAAAAGCAAAGAAACAAGGGATCAGCCAAATTAAAGGGCCCAGCAATAGCAATACCAACAGCAACGCGTCAAACATACTTCAATCCAACTTTCGTTAGTTAACTTTCACATTGGAAGCAATCACCCCTCATTCCGTCAACCCTGCCTGCGCTTAGTACTGCATGGGTGGATGAAACATTAGATAATTGTTGCATATCGGTTTGTACTTTTGCGGCATGCTACCCCATAACACACGATACAACCGGCTCAAATCTTACGTTCAATACACAGACAATTACAAGGCACCTAATCTCAGGCATTCAACCTAACAGATGATCACTAAGGGTAAGTGAAAGGATGAAGATGAAAATGAAGACAAAGATGAGAGAAAGTTAAATATAACCAAGCCGCTACTGCAACGGCGGAATATCTGTTGCGCCCACGTCTGTATGCCCGGCGGGGAATAGCTCGGGCCGAGATTCTCGCAGCTGATCAATTGCCCGCTGAAAATCGGCGACTAAATCGGCGTCTACATCCTGACTAAACGCATAATACAGAGGCGCCGCGCGTAAATTGGCAACAACTTCGTAATCATTTGGGTTGGCAC
This sequence comes from Simiduia curdlanivorans, assembly GCF_030409605.1. Taxonomy (NCBI): domain Bacteria; kingdom Pseudomonadati; phylum Pseudomonadota; class Gammaproteobacteria; order Cellvibrionales; family Cellvibrionaceae; genus Simiduia; species Simiduia curdlanivorans. Next base: position 2,200,479 of record NZ_JAUFQG010000004.1, on the reverse strand, counting down.
CAATGTTTTTAAGGAAGCGATTGGCGCCACGTGGATCAATCGGCCATAGGTCAATGCGGTCGGCAACCAGCATACGGGCAACGTTTGTTGATGAATTTCCCCGGGTTACCATCTTGTCATCGATAGAAAATCTCCCAAGAAATTCTTCCGCCACATCATCTCGCACCAAGCCAATACGCAAATTCTGTAATTGCGCGGCCTGTGTTATGCGCAACTTTTTACTGCGCTTTGCAATCAAACCCAGATAATCGTAAGTAAAAGGGCCTGCCCATTGAAACTGCGCCTCGCGTTCACGGGTTCGGGTTGTCATAAACAGTGCACGATTCGGCCCCTGCTGTAACTCGCGAAAGGCGCGAGCCCAAGGTAATATCCGAATGTCTTCACGCACAATGGGCTGACCTAGTTGGCGACCCACTTCGAGTAACAGCTCCACAGAGGCGCCTTGCAATTGACCATTTTCTAGGTAGTTATAGGGCGGGTAATCTTCAGTCATGAACACCAGCTTGTCCAGCTGAGCCGCGGTAGACATTGGCCAGCTAAACAACCCAATCACGCAAAATACGGCGCACATGTAGCCTATTGACATTCGATTGCTCCATATAAGGTTCACTTTTCAATGAACATTGCAGACATTGAACTGAGCCTCTACCCTAATCACTCCAGCCCAACATTGCCACCGTCATCACTGCAAGCTCAAGCAATCAGTGGCAATCCCAGTTATACCAGACTTGGTTAAAGTTTAAGTTCCTTAAATCAGCCTCTTGGATAAAAAAGTTGCCTATCCCTACGTCGCCCCACATGATGTCAATCTTTTCATTGGCATCGGTATCCATCTGGAAAAGCAACAGCCAATTGCCGTCCGGCGCATAATAACCTCTCGGATCTTCTTGGGTGAAAGATGCATAGCCACCCATCTTATGATCTGGCGATTTAATTAACGCATCATAAGCGTAGGCTTCTAGCTCTTCACCTAATGGCCCAAAAGGCTGCGCAATTGCGTCAAAGCGATAGTCCATTGGCGATGGCAAATCGCTTACCAAGGCGAAGGAAATAGCAGACTCGCCAGAGTAAGGCGATAGATCCTCGTCTAGGGGTACACTAAGTGGAGGTTCAAATACCGTTACCGACGCATCAACCTCAGGATGATAAATAACGGCGAAATTCCTTTTGCTATTAAGGTAGTTATCGAGCGTGTTGGTCTCATCCAGAAACTCGAGCCCGTACAAATCATCATTGCCGATGAAGAACTGCAACAAACCGCGCTCTGGCCAACCGTCGAGTCCAGTGGGAAGCTCGGAGAAATTAATTTGTGCAATAAAGTTCAATGGTTTAGCGTCTTTATCTAGAGGAAAAGCACTCTCCCTAGGCCAATAGGGCTTACCGCCAAACTTTGATTGGGACGCCAGCCTAACCTCGTCATCAGCTAGCGAAATTTTAATACTCGGTAAGGCCTGCGCCGCCAACAAAGCGCGCAAGCGTGGCCAGTCAGCCGGCTCCTGCTTATCCAAAGCTTGCGCAGGCTCGACTTTTGGCTTGCTTCGCACCTCTTTAAAAATGAACCACAATCCAGCAATGACGAGCAAGAGTAAAAGGAGCTTCATTGTTTTGTTTACCATAAGTGTAAAAATATTGGCCCAATAATACAGACAAAAAAATAGCCGCACTACTAACTAAACTTCAAAAAACAGTCTATTCCACGCGATGAATCACTCGACACAAACAACTTAACATGACAAAAAAGCAGCTTAAGTCAAAAAGGAAACTTGTAAGCCGAGAAGCCTACGCAAGTGAAGTATCGTTTTAGCTTACCGTTCGCCCGCCCATGGATCTGGCTGAAAACCATAAAAAGGATAACTAGATCCAAGCACAATAAATCTATAGGAAAAATAACCTACCCGGAAAACCCATTTACTGCTCGTTTGATAGGGCATTTTATCGAATGGGTAACCGACTTAGTGGCTGCGTAACCGGTGTTGATCATCCTGATACATTTAAGACTCGACCATCTCGTCTCGCCATAAACTTTCAGTAAAAAGTTTAAAAATAGTCGCACCAAAATCAGCTGACCCTGCACAGAGTCAGCTAATTACCCACTGTCTTCGTCTAAGCATCGATTTTCAGACCATTATCAATTGATCTTCATCGCTGTTTTAAACGCTTTGCACTGCGCTTGGCTGGCAGCGTCACCGTGCCTGAGTTACTTATCGCGCCCTGTGCCGCTAATCCAAGTAGCCGGCGAAACGTCGGGCATTCCATATGGCTGGGTGCAGAACATACCGCCGCATGGCGCAGCCCATTGCGCATAGCTGCCAACTTTTTTATGGTTTTATCCAATTCATCGGCCTTGTTGACGAGTAACGCTCGGTCGATCGATGGATTGCCTTTGGCACCTATCATACGACCTATCTCATCGAGCGAAAATCCAACCGTGCGGCCGAGCGCTATCAATGCTAACCGCTCCAAAATGTTGGCGCTAAACACTCGCCTTAAACCCTGGCGGCCAACCGAACTAATCAGCCCTTTTTCCTCGTAGTAGCGCAAGGTCGAAGCCGGCAGGCCAGACCGTTTGGCGACTTCAGCGATATCCATAAACACCTCTTGACCTCAAGTGGACTTGAAGTTGTACGCTTTCATCAACTCGAAATCAAGCGCAACCAAAGAGGTCATCAATATGAACAATCTAGCAACCATTGTAGTGATGGGTATTGGCGCCACCGCGACCATGGACCTGTGGGGCATTGCACGAAAACCACTGCTCGGCGTACCAGTGCCAGACTACGGCTTGGTCGGGCGCTGGCTAGGGCATATGGCGCGCGGCCGATTTCGCCACGACGCCATTGTGACTACATCGCCCATACGGGCTGAAGGCATCATCGGCTGGACGGCACACTATGTTATCGGTATCGGATTCGCTGCCCTATTAATTGCTCTCTATGGGCGCGCTTGGCTGCAAAACCCAAGTATTGGGCCCGCGCTTATGGTTGGCATTGGCACAGTAGCCGCGCCGTTTTTACTGATGCAGCCAGGCATGGGCGCGGGCATTGCCGCCGCCCGAACAAAAAACCCAGCCTCTGCTCGGGTGCAAAGTTTACTCACGCACAGCGTTTTTGGGGTCGGCTTATACCTAACCGGCTTGGCCATACAAGCCACAGGCTCATTGTAAAAACCAAATATCATTAACTAGACATAGGAAATTAGAAATGCGTATACCCGCACGCTTCGCGCCCATTCTTTTCAGCGCCCTGCTTTCAGCCATCATGGTCTGCATTGTATCGGCTTTCGTCCTGGTAATTTCACAAGGGCTTCACTCAGATTTTTTGGCTCAGTGGTTTAAAAGTTGTGTCACAACCTGGCCAATTGCCTTTCCAACGGTGGCGGTTGTCGCGCCGTGGGTAAGACAAATGGTAGGGCGGATCACCGTGTAAATTTGGACTTGTTTCAACAACTGGAAATGGCCACCGGTAATTCAGTGGCCTGCAACAGATAACTTACGCGTGAGCGAGTTTAAGACCAACGATCCCGGCGCATATCAACCCTAGGCTGACGAGTTTGAGCATTTCGGTAGATTCGTTGAACAACACAATACCCAACACCGCTGTTCCAACGGCGCCAATACCCACCCACACGGCGTAAGCTGTACCCACAGGCAAGCTTTTCATCGCCAGCCCAAGCAGCAAAAAACTGACAACTAATGACAGCACAGTGGCTACCGATGGCCAAAATCTTGTGAAGCCCTCGCTATACTTCAGGCCCACGGCCCAGGCTATCTCGAATAAACCCGCGACAAAAAGAATCATCCAGTTCATACGTATTACTCAGCTAAATGAGGTCAGTTTGTACATAAACCTAAGCCAATTTACCGAGAGGCTTTTCTAAACTCTCTGGCGGTTCCGTAAACCAAGCAGGGCCTTTATTGGTCATGTAGATACAATCTTCTAGGCGCACACCAAATTTACCGGGCAGGTAAATGCCGGGTTCATTTGAGAAACACATACCGGGCGATAGCTGTGTTTGTTCGCCTTTCACAAAGTTCACCGGCTCGTGGCCATCCATACCAATACCGTGCCCAGTGCGATGGCTTAAGCCCGGCAACTTGTAGTTGGGGCCAAAGCCTTCTTGCTCATAAAATTTACGCACCGCGTCATCCACTACACCCGCGTGCTGACCTAGCTTCGCGGCTTCGAATGCAATGCTCTGGCCTTTGCGCACAAGGTTCCACACTTTTTTCTGCTCAGTACTCGGCTCGCCAAACACGAAGGTGCGCGAAATATCCGATTGGTAGCCCTCTACCGAACAACCGCAGTCCATCAAGACTATTTGCCCCTCTTCAATCACGTGAGGTTTGTTTGAACCGTGCGGGTAGGCGCTGGCCTCGCCGAACAAGGCCATGGTCCAAATACCCTTACCGCCAAGTTTTGCCTGAGCGCTACTCATCAAGCCGTTAACATCGGCAGGCGTCATGCCAACCGCGAGCTGACGGTATACGTGGCCGTAAGCCGCCAAGGTAATTTCATTGGCCTTTTTCATCAGGGCAATTTCGGCGGCGCTTTTCATCATGCGACAGCCGCGCGTAATAGATTCCGCGCCGGTAATTGCCATGCCCGAGACGGCTTGCTGTAACCCTTGCACCACAAAATAGCGCACCGTCGCTTCCACGCCTATGCGGCCATTGCGAATGCCTCTATCTTTCAGAATGCCGGATATCAACGCGAAGGGATTTTCATGTTCGTGCCAAGTGCGCACATCATCGCCAAAGCTCATCGACTCGCGCACACTGGGCTCTTCAAAAAAAGGCGTGACAATGGCGATGTCGCCCTCGCGCGGAATGATCACCGCCGTTAAGCGCTCGCTGCGCCACCAACTAATACCGGTGAAGTACAACATGGCCGATCCCGGCTCTATGACCAGTGCATCAATTTTAAATTGCCGCATCAAACGCTGCGCTTTGGCAATGCGAGCAAGCCGCTCTTGCACAGAAATTTTTTCAATACTGCCGGTTATATCCTGTAAATCATCTAGCGTATTTTCCACCGGTTTAGCAGGCACCTCACCGCCACTATCGGCACGCACTAAACCAGACAAAGGTGCAGCCACAGCCGCCAAGGCAGAAAGTTTTAACAACTGCCGCTTCGAAATGCTCACTATTATTTCCTTTTTAAAAAAAGTTTACAGCGTACAGTTGACAGTTAACAGGAAAAAACAAGCACACCACAACCAATTTTCACCGCCGCTATCGCTTTCTACGTTTTGCTTTTGCTTTTGCTTTTGCTTTTGCTTGTAGTTTGTAGGGGGCGGCCCCCCGCCCTGTAGCCTGTAGCTAAAAAATCAACACCGCCCTTCCTGTAAACTGTTAGCTGTAAGCTGTAAGCTGTAAGCTGTAAGCTGCAATCCGTGAACTGGTTTACCGCCCCTTAAACTGCGCCGGCGTCATGTCGCGCCAGCGCTTGAAGGCTTTGGCAAAACTGCGTTCATCCGAGAAGCCCAACTGTTCGGCGATATCCATGGTGTGCACTCCGGCGTCAATTTGCTGTTCGGCAAGTTGACAGCGCACATTGTCTTGTAGCAGCTTGAAGCTCCCCCCCTCTAGCCCTAACTTGCGATTTAAATGCCGGCCGCTCATATGGAGTTGCTCGGCTATGTCTTCTTTCGACGCCGCGGGCGTGGCGCGAATGAGTTCGGCCACACTGCGAGAAAAACTACTCGCTTTCAAGCGCTCTAACGCTTCATCGGCCAACACGCGCATGCGCTCAAACACTTGCGCATTGGCTTGTACTACCGGCAGGCTTAAAAACTCGGCATCGAAGGCCATCACATCGGCCACTTGGTCATAGGCGACGGGACAGCCCATCAACGCCTCAGCGCTGTCGCAGCCGTCGGGCGCCGGGTGCGCAAAAGACACCCTTTTGGCGCTAAAAGCCCCACCCGTGAGCCATCGAGTAACTGCTAAGGTGGAGCCCATGACCGCGGAGACCCGCTGATCTCGGCAGGTATCGTAATGGGGTGCATAGATAAGCCGGCATTCGCCAGCTTGTTGAGTAAAGGTGAAATCGCCGCCCTCGCCGACGATGCGATGGTAATCGATCAAGGCATCGAGTGCGTCTTCGAGGGTTTCGCAGCTCATTAACAGGAAACCCACCACATCTAAGTTGCCCGGCTGCACATTGAGGCCGGCGCGCAAGCCAAATAAAGGGTCGGCACTCGCTGACACACAAGTCTGCCAAAGCGTGTCTAGGGCCGACAAAGGCAGGCGCTCATGGCCTTTATGCGCCTCCAGCCAAGCCTGTACCTCGGCTGGAAGCTGCGTCGCTTGGGCCTCTAAGGTCTTGAGAATAGCGCGAGTGAAGTGAATAGTGACCGTCAGTTCCATGCTTGCCCTTAGTGGCTCTATTTTTAAGGTGGTTCTATTTTTAAATGGTGGTTCTATTTTTAAAGGTAATTCTATTTTTATAGCTGATTCATTTTAATCGCTGCGACCGCCTGCGCCCTGGCCTATGTCCCGTCTGGACATTATTGGTCTCAAACGGCTCCAGTCACAGGCGCATCAGCTACCTAGTATAGGATGTCACCGAGTGGGTACTTACATAGGTATATTCAAGGCTACCTACAAACCAGCCACCTAGGCTAATAATAACGAATGATTGCGCACAAACCGGAGTAACGATGCAGAGCCAACAACACTACGCGATTATTGGCGCAGGCCCCATGGGTTTGTGCACCGCACGGCAACTTAAACAATACGGCATTGCCTTTACCGGCTTCGAGCTGCACAGCGACGTAGGCGGCCTGTGGGACATCGACAACCCGCACTCTACCATGTACCACACCGCGCACTTAATCAGCTCCAAGCACATGACCGAGTTCAGCGCCTTTCCGATGAGAGCGGGTGTAGCCACCTTTCCGCGGCACGACGAGCTGTGCGCTTACTTTAAAGATTACGCCAAGGCGTTCGATCTTTATGGGCACTATGAATTTTCCACCAAAGTCATTCACTGCGAACCCAATGACCAGGGTTGGGCCATCACCACGGAAAAAAACGGCGTGCAACAAACGCGGCAGTTCAAGGGCCTGCTCATTGCCAACGGCACCTTGCACAAACCTAACACCGTCGCGCTACCCGGAAAATTCGACGGTGAGTTAATTCACTCGAGCCACTATAAATCGCCCGAGCAATTTAAGGGCAAGCGCGTGCTGATTCAGGGCTGTGGTAACAGCGCTTGCGACATTGCCATCGACGCTGTGCACTTTGCCAAAAATATCGATATGAGTGTGCGCCGCGGCTATTATTTCTTACCTAAATTTATCATGGGTAAGCCTTCCGATACGCTCGGTGGTGCGATCAAATTACCGCGTAGGCTCAAGCAAATTATCGATGCCTTTTTAATTCGCATGATCATGGGCAAACCCAGCCAATACGGCTTGCCAGACCCAGATTACCGCATGTATGAATCGCACCCGGTGATCAACTCGCTGATTCTGCATCACCTTGGCCATGGCGATATCTACCCGCGCAAAGATATTGTTCGAGTAGAAGGTAAAACCGTCACATTCGCCGATGGCGAAAGCCGTGAATACGATATGATTTTGCAGGCCACGGGCTACCAATTAGATTACCCCTTCATCGCCCGCGACGAATTAAATTGGCAGGGCATGGCGCCCTCGCTGTATTTAAATGTGTTTCACCCAGAGCACAAAAATTTATTCATGATGGGTATGGTGGAAGCCACAGGTTTAGGTTGGCAAGGGCGAGACGAACAGGCCGAGATGGTAGCGCTGTACATCGCCCAGCAACAGCATGGCAGCAATAGTGCTAAAGCGCTCGCGCAAACCGTGCAAGAAAAAGCCGGGCAGCGCGCCGACGGAGGCTACGCCTACCTTGAACTAGAACGCATGGCCTATTATGTGGATAAAACCACCTATCGCAACGCCGTTATTGCCCACACTAATGCGCTAAAAGCGGACTGGCCAGAGCACCAACTGCCCAAGCAAGATGCACACGCATCATTGGCAGGTCAACATTAATGGCTAGCGAAGTCAGCTTCGGCGCTGACCAACTACTGCTGCTTAATGGCATTTTGGCACTGATGATTTTTGGTGTGTCACTGACCCTAAAAGTCGAAGATTTCAGCCGTATAGTGCGCGCGCCAAAAGCACCCATGACCGGCTTAATCGCGCAATTTATGCTGCTCCCCGCCTTTACCTGCGCCGCCACTTGGGCCGTGGATATGGAGCCGACCATGGCGCTGGGTATGATGCTAGTGGCCGCCTGCCCAGGCGGTACTTTTTCTAACATCATGACCTTTATTGCGCGCGGCAACTTAGCGGTATCGGTGAGCATGACCGCCGTTTCCAGTGTTGCGGCAGTGCTGTTAACACCCTTTAACTTTGCCTTCTACGCCAGCCTAAACCCGAACACAAAACCCTTATTGCAAACCATTGCCTTAGACCCCTTGCAAATGGTGAATCTTTTTATTTTCGTGTTAATACTGCCGCTTATTGCGGGCATGTTGTGCGGTAAGTTTTTTCCCCTGCTAGTCAAAAAAAGCGAACAACCTTTTCGTTTGTTTTCCATTGGTGCGCTACTGGTATTTGTCGCCATTGCCTGTGGGAAAAATTTACAAGCTTTGATTTCACACATGGGCCTCCTTACGGTGCTGGTTATTGCGCACAACACCTTTGCCTTAGGTCTTGGCTTTATTGCCGCTAAACTAGGTCGGCTTACCGAGCCAGACACGCGTGCGGTTACCTTGGAAGTTGGCATCCAAAATTCAGGCCTTGCCTTAGTTATTCTATTCACCTTTTTTCCCGATCAATCCAACATGTTGGTGGTTGCAGCCTTCTGGGGCATTTGGCACCTAGTCAGCGGCGGTTTACTGGCAACCTATTGGAGTCGATCAGCCAAGCAGGAGACAGCTTTTGCCCACTAAACGCATTCTTATTACCGGCGCTGCTGGCTACATTGGCTTTCAGCTGGGTGAGCGCTTATGTCGCGACTTCAGCGTCATAGGCGTAGACATTCGGCCGCGCAACGATGCGCACTTTCCCATTCATGTGATAGACATTCGCTCGCCCCAATTGAGCCAACTGATGGCCGTAGAAGGTATCACTCATGTGATCCATTTAGCCTGCGTGGTTGAACCTTCGAAAAATGTGCAGCGCGATTACGACATCGATGTTAACGGCACGCGCAATTTGCTCGACGCCTGCGTGACCAACCACATCAAACACCTTACCGTTACCAGTTCAGGCGCAGCCTACGGCTACCATGCAGACAATCCAGACTGGATTGTGGAAACCGATCCACTGCGCGGCAACGACGAATTTTCCTACGCTGCACATAAGCGTTTAGTGGAAGAGATATTGGCCGGCTACCGCAAAACCCACCCCAGTTTAAACCAATTAATATTTCGACCCGGTACAGTGCTGGGCAGCGATACCAATAATTTAATTACCCAACTGTTTACCGGTAAACGGCTGCTCGCCATTTCTGGCTCGCCCTCGCCTTTTGTTTTTATTTGGGATCAAGACGTGATCGCATTGATAGAGCAAGGCCTGCGCGAAGAAAAGGTGGGCCAATACAATATGGCCGGCGATGGCGCCATGACTATTCAAGATATTGCAACAGCCTTAAACAAACCCGTGTTAAATTTGCCTGCAGGCCTAGTGAAGTTTTTATTGCGCGTGGGAAGTGCCTTGGGCCTAACCCGCTATGGCCCAGAGCAAATCAACTTTCTACGCTATCGGCCGGTGCTATTAAATGAGGCGCTAAAAGCGCAATTTGGCGGCAACTTACAAAAAACCTCGCGCGAAACATTTTTGTATTTTGCCGAGCACGCGTTAAAGCTCGCACCAAAGAAAGGATAACCCCATGAATTGCACACAACCCGTTGCCCTAATAACAGGCGCTGCCAGCGGCTTGGGCTGGGCACTGGCCGAGCAATTGTGTCAAAAAAACTATGCCCTTGTACTGGTCGATCTCAATTCCGAACTGTTGCAGGCGCGGGAGAAAAGTTTACAGGGTAAAACCCGTGTGCTGTGCGTGAGCATGGATATCACCCAAGCCGCCGACATTGAAACACTGGTCGAGCAAACGCAAAACAAGATGGGCCGCTTGGACTGCTTGATCAATAATGCTGGCATCACCCATCGCTCCTTAGCCGAACATACACAACCGGCGGTGATTCGAAAGGTCATGGCCGTGGATTACCAAGCCCCGGTGGAAATAGCCCTGGCCTGCTTACCACTCTTGCAGCAGAGCCGAGGTAAGATCATTAACATTAGCTCCATGGCCGGCTGGATGCCGGTGTTGGGGCGCGCCGGCTACTGTGCCGCGAAGAGTGCTTTGCATCAATTTTTTGAAACCCTGCGCTGTGAGGTGCGCGGTGACGGCGTTTCTGTACTCATGGTTTACCCGTCTTTTCTCGATACACCTATTGAGCAGAACGCCTTGGGTTTCGATGGTAAACCGGCTACCCATGCGCGTTCTATGATTGGCAATATGCGCAGCCCCGATTGGATGGCGGGGAAAATTATTGACGCGATGGATAAGAATCTGGAGCGGCTATTTCCCGATAAATTTACCTGGTTTGCCAGTTTGCTGTATAAACTGGCGCCAGGCTTTTTCCTCAAGCGTATGAGTCAAAAATTTGCCTCTGAACTCAACCACAAAAAATCACTGATAGCGCAGCCCTAATATGCAATGGTTTCTCCTCGGCTTATTTATTCTACTTAGCTATACCCTCGAAGCCATTACCGGTTTTGGTTCCATTGTTATCGCCGTGTCCTTGGGTGCGCTGATCATGCCCATCGCCGATTTGCTGCCTGTGCTCGTGCCATTGAATATATTTATGTCTGGCTATTTGGTGTACAAACACCGCCGCCACATTCAATGGCCACTGCTGCTTAAAATCATCGCGCCACTGATGCTGCTCGGCACTATCGCAGGTACTTGGTTAAGGCCGGTACTCGGCAACGCCGAATTAGCCGCTATATTTGCCTTAGTCATTGTGGTTTTCGGTGCCCGTGAGCTTTACAAAAGCCTGCGCAAGGTCACCGATCACGCGCACCCGCGCTGGCTCAATCAACTCCTCATCGCCGGCGCCGGTATCACCCACGGTTTGTTCGCCTCCGGTGGCCCACTGCTGGTGTTCTCGCTGGCGGGATCGAAAATAGACAAAGGCCAAATGCGCGCCACCCTGCTCGCGGTTTGGTTTTCACTCAACAGTTTGTTGAGCGCGATATTTCTCTACCAAGGCGCGCTCACCCCAGTGTGGCCGAAACTGCTCATGTACCTGCCGCTGTTGGTGGTTGGCGTATTAGCGGGCGAGTATTTACACCACCGCGTGTCCGAGCTGACCTTTCGTCGGTTAATTTACGTTATTTTGATGTGCACCGGCGCGCTGCTATTCATTCGCGCCTGGCTTTAAATCCGGTTAAAAATTAGGCGCATTCACCGATGCGCGCATTAGTTTGACGCAAACTTTCGTAGGGCGCACCAACACTGCGCAGCCTGAACATCGCGATAGGCCAAACCTCTCGCTTCTAGCCTTGCATACTTGGTATATGGTTTGCATTGAACAGCGCATACATTAACTGGCTGTTCAAAAGGTACTATCATGAATGCCGATGCCCGCATAGAGCGCACCCTACCCCGTCAAACCACCCAGCTTGACCCGAGTCTGGCGCTTTTTGCCGAGCTGATCGGCCTGCTGCAAATGCACCGAGGTGCCAGCCTTGCGGCTCTGGGCGGCGTAGAAAGTTTGCACAAGCATGCCTCAAGCCTGCACCCACAAATAGATACCCTGATCGCAAAAATTTCCTACCAAGCAATACAAACCGATCCCGCACAGTGGTCGCTAATTACCGGCGAGTGGGAAAACACCCGACGGCATTGGCGCCAAGACAACGCCCTGAGTAATTTCGAGATACATAATTTTCTGATTGAGCAATGCCATCGTATGCTTTGGCGCTACGTGGAAAGTCAGGCCTCGCCCACGCACAAGGAAGTTGAAGAATTCTTGTTTCGCGATATTCCCATGCATATTGAAGGCCTTGGTCAGTTGCGCGGCCTGTCGAGTTACGCATCGGCAAAAAATGCCGAGCCCACCATCGTCAACACCTGCAAACCGCGCATCACTCAACTCAGCAAACAAACGCACCTAACCTTGGTGGAAACCCAGCGGCAATTAATCAAGCTGGCCAATCAAGAAGATAGCGCTAGCTTAATGCCAGCCCTACAAGCACGCATTCGCCTCAGCGGTCAGTTCTTACAATGCGTGCAAGATCAACTCAACCCTCGGTTAGACAACGCCCCCCAACCGGAAAAAATCTTTCACCTAGGTACGCTCGCCATCGAAGCCAACCAGCGGGTTTGGACCGACTTGGCCACAAGCTGTTACAAATCCTATACGCGACACTAGTATCTATATTTGTGCAAGGCAGCCTTTATTTGTGCAAGGCAGCCTTTGCACAAATTCAATGGCTAGATTTCACAACAATAACGCATTTAGTCGGGCGAGCTAAGCGAAAAACCACACATACTGCGAGCAGATAACAACAAACAGTAATGCGCAGAGCAGCTTCCAAAACACCACAGGGTTGCGCTCTAGCAGTGGAGCCGACTCGAACTTCTGCATCAACTGGGCATTCGGCTGCGACAAATCGTGGATAAACTCCGAGTAGGCTGGGTAGCGAAACTTCGGCCTCGGCGACAGGGCTTTGCGCAGAGCCAAATCGAGCCAAACAGGGACATCTTTACGGTGAGTGCGAATACTTTGGTACTGCCAAGCTTCAAACTGAGTCGGCGGGTTGCGCTGCATATCCGGAATATCGAAGGGTAACTTGCCGCAAATCATTTCGTAGGCAATGGCCGCCAAGGAAAACAAATCGGATCTATCGGTGGCTGGCTCTCCCAGCAGATACTCAGGCGCAATATAATCTACCGAGCCGACCGGAACATGCTCCATCAATGGTGTTGATATTTCACCTAAGCCAGCAACGAACACAGTGCCAAAGTCAATAATAATCGGCCGACCGCGCTTATCGATCATAATATTTTCAGGTTTTAAATCGCGATGAATCATACTCAAACGTTGAAACGCGCGCAGGCTATTGACGATCTTATCGAGCATATCGCGCACAGATTTTAAATCCGGCTTAGGATTGTCGTAAATCCATTGGCGCAAGGTTATGCCTTCAACATACTCGCACACGTGGTAGAGAAACGGGCTGGCATCGGGCCGTGGCAATATTTTCATCACCCCGGCATGATTCAAACGCCGGCCCACCCACTGCTCGCGAATAAAGCCCTCTAAATACTGCGCATCATCTTTAAAGTTTTCCGACGGGGCCTTTAGCACCTGCAGCTGATTGTTGTGAATATCTTTAACTAAATATAAATGCGAACGGGTGCCCGCATGAATGATCGATTGAACTTCATAGTGATCAATTTTTTGCCCTTCCTGCAAAACCGGCGGAATAGCAAGCTGGGTCAAGCTGCGATGCACTTCATCGATTTCCGCCAGCGGCAACTCATCAACTGTCACCAACAGGCAGGTCAGGTTATCGTCACTGCCATTAGCCAGAGCCGCGTTGGAAAGCGCCGCTGCCGCTTGCTCGAGCTGACCTTGGTGGGCGTCAATAATATCGACCATCTCGCGCTCGGTTAACCACTCGTGGATGCCATCAGTGGTTAGCAAAAAGGTATCGCCCAGCGCAATCTCTTCAGTTTGGTAATCCACCTCTAAGCGCGAATCCATACCGAGCGCTCGAGTTAGAAAGGTTTTTCGCCCCGCTTGTTGATGACAGTGGTCGCGGGTAATCTGCTGTAAAGCACCCTGCCTTAAAGCGTAAATCCGACTGTCGCCGGCGTGAAAAAAGTGTGCGGTATTGGATTTGAAAATTACGCCACTAAAGGTCGTCACTAATCCGTTATGGCGCGCATTGCTCTGCTGGCCGTGATGATAAAGCCAGGAATTCAACGACGACAAAACCCGCGCCGCTGCCATCTTGACCGGCCAAGTATCGGGCGTAGAAAAATAATCTTCAATAAACAAGGTGACACTGGTGGAGCTTGCCTGTTGCGCGTTTTCACTGCAGCTCACGCCGTCGGCTATGCAGGCTATACCGCCTTTGAGAAAGCGTGCAGACCCGGTGGGAAGATGCGCCGCAAAAGCATCTTGATTTTCCGCTTTTAGGCCAGCGCGCGAACTGCCGCCAAAACGCAGTTTCAGCGCTTTCTTGCCCGCCAATGCGCTATCTTCAAGATCAACCCCGTGGCTATTTATGGACAATCGTTTCTCACCTTTGGACACTTAGTCCAACCGCCTAAATCTAGGTTTATACCTAAACTTGCACCTTAAATGAAACCTACTATAAAACCTACAACTAATGCTAACCAGACATCTACCCGGAAACCTAAACTCAACGCTGGCTCTGCGCCAATGACAGGTTACAAATTCCCGACAGATTAAATAACAGCGGGGCTAACCCCGCCTGAAAATTAGCTAACGGTAATTAACTCCACTGAGCCATCTTCGCGCACTTCCGTGATATGGCCCTTGGGCTCTTCCATAAACAGCAAGGTAATAAAGCCAACCACAGCGGTACAGGCAATCACGTAGAAGAACGTTGAGTAGTCAACGAAACTCAACACCGTTAAATACACCACCGCGCCAACATTGCCATAGGCGCCGGTCATACCGGCTATTTGGCCAGTTAAACGGCGCTTGATTAACGGCACCACGGCAAACACGGCACCCTCGCCCGCTTGCACGAAGAAGGAACACGCCATGGCTGCAATAACTGCCATGACCAAGGGCCAACCTGAATCGACCATACCCATTACCGCGTAACCAATAGCTAATCCTGCGGTTAAAATCAACAGGGTTGACTTGCGCCCAAAGCGATCTGAAAGCCAACCGCCACCAGGACGCGACATTAAATTCATAAAGGCGTAAGCCGAGGCAACCATACCCGCCATCACAGGGGTTAAGGCGAAGGTATCGGCAAAGAACAACGGCAGCATAGAAATAACCGCGAGCTCGGAGCCAAAGGTAGCAAAGTACAAAACATTCAACACTGCCACTTGCTTAAATTTATAGCGATGCATTTCCGGTACCGGCTCAACAAAAATATTTTTGTTCACCTTCCATACGTGGCTCAGCTCGTAGATAAACAACAGCACCAAGCCCACATAGCAAATCACCGACACAGTTTCTGACAACATGGACACGCCGGCGGGCGACAACTTCCAGGTTAACAGCGCGAGAGCGGCGTACATCGGAATTTTCATCAAAATCAGCAGGAAGAAATCGCCTTTACTGGTGACTTCAATGGCACCAACATTTTTCGGCTTAAAATAAGTTGAGCCCTTGGGGGTATCGCTAACGTTCAGATAAAACACCACTGAAAACAGCAAACTCATGAGGCCAGTGATGCCAATGGCATAGCGCCAACCGTCGTCGCCACCAAACAGCACAGCAATGGTTGGCAGGGTGAAAGCCGCCGCCGCGGAACCAAAATTACCCCAGCCGCCGTAGATACCTTCCGCCGTGCCCAGCTCATTGGCAGGAAACCACTCGCTGACTAAACGAATACCGATGACAAAACCAGCGCCGATGAAACCCAGTGCAAAGCGCGCAATGGCCGCCTGTAAAAAGCTATCGGCCAAGGCGAACATAAAACAGGGAATGGAGCACAAGGCCAACAATCCCGAGTAAACCATTTTAGGCCCGAAGCGGTCGGTGAGCATGCCAATCACAACCCGCGCGGGAATGGTGAGCGCCACGTTCAAAATCAACAAGGTTTTGATCTGAGACTTATCCAAACCGAGCGACACCGCAACCGCTTGCAGCAGGGGTGCAAAGTTAAACCACACCACGAAGGTGATGAAAAATGCCATCCAACTCAGGTGCAATATTTTCATTTTGCCCGAAAAGGAAAACAGGTTAAAAGACCGGGTGCTGCTCATGTCTACTCCCTGAAACAGTTAAAAGTAAGAGTTTAAAATTTGTTAAAGGTGTATGAGCAAAGGCCATGCCTAGTTTGAAACATTGGCTTAAATAGTGGCGTTAAGGCGAGATTATCGAGAAAAAATAGCGATTTGGCTGCCCTGTGCACTCGAATAGCACAAGGCGCCAGTTTTTGGTCAGCAATACGCGGCGATTTACGCACAGACATGGGGCGAAGCGCACTTGTTGGGTGCGCAAGCAAGCTGCAAGCTGCAAGCTGCAAGCTGCAAGCTGCAAGCTGCAAGCTGCAAGCTGCAAGCTGCAAGCTGCAAGCTGCAAGCTGCAAAAAGAGTTTCTGTTTGGATCAGATTAAGATGCAAGCTTTTATGACTAAAAAGGGCTAACGCGTGGCGGGAAAGGTAATTTATCTTAAAACTGGTAGATGAAGCCAAAGGGCGGTTTGCGGGGTCCCGAAATGTCGGACCAGACCATCCGGCTTGCGGCTTGCGGCTTGCGGCTTGTAGCTTGCGGCTTGTGGCTTGTGGCTTGTGGCTTGTGGCTTGTGGCTTGTAGCTTGTAGCTTGTGGCTTGTGGCTAATCCCGCCCACCTTCCCGGACTTCTGCCCTCCCAGGTGTACAAAATGGGATTGTGCCAGCGTAAAGAGCCGACCCGCCATCCATGGCGTGGCTTTGTTAATTCTCGGCAGTGAACTTGAGCAACACCTTCCCGGGCTCCTGCCCTCCCAGGTGTACCTACATCCTGTAGGCAAAAAAGCAGGTTTGGGGAGTTTTGCGAGCAATGCTTAGCGTCGCTTGCAAAACTCCCCTCGCCTGCAAAGGTGCAAACTTTATCAACAGACTTAGCGATACGACACCGACGTCGCTTTTGCTCTGGCCTGTCAACTGTCAACTGTTAACTGTCATTTGAAGCTAGAAAATCAAACCGAAACCTGAACCTGGCCATCCACTTCGCGGACGGCGTAAACAGGAATGCTGACATCCTCTTCCAAACACTTTCCCGTTGCCAAGACAAAGTGCTGCTTATAGAGGGGCGATGCAACGACGAGATCTTCGCCTATGGAACCTTGAATACCGCGGGAAAGCACATTGGCCTTGCCGAAGGGGTCAAAGTTATCTAACGCAAATAATTTCTTTTCTTTCAGGGTGCGAAAAATAGCCACCTGCTTTCCCGCAACCAGTGCACACACACCAGTACCCGGAATCACATCTTCTACCTTACACACGGCTTGCCATTGTTCTGTCATGATACCTTTCTCGTTTGGTGCGAGCCATGCCGCGCTAGACACAGCTCAAATTTCAGTTGATAGCTACTAAGCATTAAGCCATTTCGCGTTAAGCCATTTCTGGCTCGACCACTTCTACCGCTGCAATACGCTCTTGTTCATTGGCGGGGCGAATTTGCTTGCGCTCTACCACGTAGGCCAAATTGCTATCGCGGCTATCAGTATTTATGAAGTGACTGAAACGCTTTAATTTTTCAGGGCTTTCTATCGTGGTTTTCCACTCGCACTGGTAGTTGCTTATGTTGTGCGCCATGTCGGCTTCGAGTTCCGCACCAATCGCGAGGGCATCGTCGATCACCACTTTCTTCAAGTAGTCCAAACCGCCCTCCAAATTTTCCAGCCAAACCGAGGTGCGCTGTAAGCGATCGGCGGTGCGCACATAAAACATCAGGAAGCGATCCACATATTTAATCAGGGTTTCATTGTCGAGCCCTGTAGCGAATAAATCCGCGTGGCGCGGGCGCATGCCGCCGTTGCCACAAACATAGAGGTTCCAACCTTTTTCCGTGGCAATAATACCCACATCCTTGCTCTGCGCTTCGGCGCACTCGCGGGTACAGCCGGAAACGGCGAACTTCAGTTTATGGGGCGAGCGCAAACCCTTGTATCTATCTTCAATTTCGATAGCCAAGCCAACGGAGTCGTCAACGCCGTAGCGACACCAGGTCGAACCCACACAGGATTTTACCGTGCGCACTGATTTACCATAGGCATGGCCAGTTTCAAAACCAGCGTCAACCAGAATGCGCCAGATCTGCGGTAAATCGTTCAATTGTGCGCCGAACAAATCGATGCGCTGACCGCCGGTGACCTTGGTGTACAGATTAAATTGCTTCGCCACTTCGCCCAATACGATTAATTTCTCCGGGGTAATTTCTCCCGCCGCAACGCGCGGCACTACCGAGTAAGTGCCATCTTTTTGTAAATTGCCCAAGAAAATATCATTGGTATCTTGCAGGCCAATGTGCGCATCTTCCAAAATGTAATCATTCCAGAAAGACGCCAATATGGAGCCGACGGTGGGTTTACAAATTTCACAGCCGTGGCCCTTGCCGTGACTCTCTAACAATGCGTCAAAACTGCGCACTTTGGTGGCGCGCACGATATCAGCCAACTGCTGACGGGAATAGGCGAAGTGTTCACAAATATCGTTTTTCACTTCAACGCCCAGCTTGGTTAGCTCGGCATCCAGCACTTGCTTAACCAGCGCTGTACAGCCACCACAACTGGTAGACGCTAAAGTCTCGGCCTTCACATCGGCCATAGTTTGCGCGCCATTTTGTACGGCGCAACAGATGGCGCCCTTGGAGACGTCCATACAGGAACAAATTTGTGCGCTGTCGGGTAGCGAGTCCACACCCATTACCGCACCGGCGCCATCCACCGAGGGTAAAATCAATGCATTGGGGTCGTCTGGCAAATCCATTTCATTAACGCAAAGTTGCTGCAAAATGCCGTAGCCGTCGGCATCACCCACTAACACAGCACCGAGCAAGCGGGTGTTATCGGCCGACACGATGATGCGCTTGTACACCTCGTCCACATCATTGCTGTAGGTATAACTTTTACAACCGGGGGTATTGCCGTGGGCATCGCCCACCGATGCCACATCGACACCAAGCAATTTTAATTTGGTGCTCATATCGGCGCCGGTAAACTGTTGATCGCCGCCGGTGATATGCGAAAGCGCAACCTTGGCCATTTCATAACCAGGCGCTACTAAGCCATAAATACGACCGCTCCACAGCGCGCACTCGCCAATGGCATAGACATTTTTAACCGAGGTTTGGCAATGGTTATCTACCACAATGCCGCCGCGCTCACCTAAATCGATACCGCACTTGCGCGCCAACTCATCCTGCGGCCGAATACCGGCGGAGAATAAAATCATGTCGGTTTCAAGGTGGCTACCATCGGCAAAATTCATGCGATAGCGACACTCTTCGCCGGCAACAATCGCCGTGGTCGCTTTTTGGGTGTGCACGCGCACACCTAAACCTTCAATTTTATTGCGCAGTAACTTGCCGCCGCCCTCGTCCAACTGCACCGCCATCAAGCGCGGCGCAAACTCCACCACGTGAGTTTCCAGCCCGGCTTGCTTGAGCGCATTCGCGGCCTCCAAACCCAAGAGCCCACCGCCCACCACAACACCCACCTTCGATTGCTGGGCCGACGCGGTAATGGCCTCCAAATCTTCGATGGTGCGATAAACCAAACAGTGTGGTTGATCATTACCGGGAATAGGTGGCACGAAGGGGAAAGAGCCGGTTGCCAGTACTAATTGATCGTAGGCTTCGCGCCGACCACTGGCGGTGATGACTTCTTTATTGTCAAAGTCGAGATCAACCACCTTATCGGATAGAACATAGTTCACGCCCTTATCTTGATAATAAGATTCCGTGGTTAAGGCCAAATCCTCGGCGCTTGAACCGGAAAAATACTTGGACAATTGCACCCGATCGTAGGCCAGCCTAGGCTCTTCGGAAAACGTGATAACTTGATAGTTGTTGGCGTGATCAGAGGTCACCACATTATCAATAAACTTGTGGCCGACCATACCGTTGCCAACGACTACGATGCGTTGCTTACTCATATTCTTTCCTCACGTCAGGCTGACAATTTTTCCCAAGGGGAATTTTTATTAATAGAATTTGAAACACTCGCCAGCGCATTGCCTGCAACAGGCGTTGCCACTTCGGCGTAAATATCTTGCTGTTCTGGGCTGGCAATTTGCTCTAGCCACTGCAGCTGTTCGCGCAGGCGCACCACCTCGCCAACAACAATTAAGGCCGGCGATTCAATCTGATGACGCTCGACCAAGTCGGGCAAGTGCGCAAGGCTCTCGGTAAATACACGCTGCTGAGCCGAGCAACCTTTTTCGATAATGGCCGCGGGTGTATTGGCGCTAAGGCCAGCGCTTTGCAACTCGCGGGCGATAGTGGCTGCAGATCCCAAGCCCATGTAGAACACCAAGGTGTGTCCGCTGTGCGCCAGCGACGACCAATTGATATGCAACTCCTTCTCGCCGTGCGCGGTGACAAAACTCACCCCCTGGGCGATACCGCGATGGGTTAACGGGATGCCTGCGTAGGCCGTTGCGCCAGCGCCAGCGGTGATGCCGGGCACCACGTCGACGGCAATGCCGGCCTGCTTAAGTTCCAACATCTCTTCGCCGCCCCGGCCAAACACAAAGGCATCACCGCCTTTCAGCCGACAAACGTGTAAACCGAGCTGTGCGGTTTCTACCAGAAGAGAATTTAAATCCTGCTGGGGAATGGAATGACGATCTTTTGCTTTGCCCACATAAATAGCAGGCGTACTGCTCGGAAATAAGGCACGAATATCTTCGCTAACCAAGCGATCATAAAAAATAACATCGGCTTGCTGCAGTGTGCGCAAGGCTTTTACCGTGAGTAAATCTGCATCGCCAGGCCCTGCGCCCACCAGGGACACGCGCCCAGCTGCAGCGCTATTACGCGGCTTTAACCGGGCGAGAAAATGGGTTCTTGTGGCTGGGCTGGCTGGCATATTGGCTGACTCCACTCAGTGTGTTGCGCTAAGTCTTGAATAACTTATGTTCTAGTGAACTGCGCTAATGCACTGAGTAGAGCAAAGACAATGCCAATTAAAATTATTCGTTAATTTTTTTTAAAAAATCACGCCGTTGGTTAATTTTCTTCACGCCTATATAGAAACAAGAGTGCAATTCGTTAAAAACCTAACGCGACGCACCAACAAAGCCACCTACTCACCGCCCTCGTCGCACCCATAACGTGCAGCGCGCACAACAAAGAGGCGAACGCAAACTCGAAGCCGCACCAATAAAAGGCTAATCGCACACAATTGGTGCCGCAAGTCCTCGCCGAAAGCACCTCCGCGACGGCCTACAAGGTAAAAATGCACAGTTTTTCAGCGTCTACAGGGGCATAGCACGAAATATGGCGCAGTAAACCCACCTAAATCACCCAGATTCACAAAACTTTCGCCCCCTAGCCAAGTTGGTTCACTAATTGCTTTATGCCTATGAGTTCGAATTTTCTACTCCTTAATGAGTAGCACCAACCTCTAGGAAGCAGCATGATATTCGGTCGTAAAAAGCGTAAGCCTATTAGCATCCCCGCCAAGCCTGTTAAAGAGTGGAAGTACGCCACCTGTAACTATTGCTCCACCGGCTGCTCCATCGAGCTTGGGGTGAGTGCGGAAGGCAAGGTAATCACCAGCCGCGGCCATGCCGGCGCCGATGTCAACCGAGGCAAACTCTGCATAAAGGGCCTGCTCGAACACGACCTGTTTAACTCACCCGGGCGCGGCACAGTACCGCTCATGCGCGAAAAGGCCCATCAGCCCTTCGCGCCCACGACCTGGGACGCGGCACTGGATAAAACCGCGGAAAAAATTAAAGACATTCAAGCCAAATACGGCCGCGATAGCTTCGCCATCGTATCCACCGGGCAATTATTAACGGAAGAATTTTACGCCCTGGGCAAATTGGTGCGCGGCCAAATAGGCACCAATAATTACGACGGCAACACCACCCTGTGCATGGCCTCGGCGGTTTCGGGTTACAAGCGCTCCTTCGGTTCCGACGGCCCACCGGGTTGTTATGAGGATTTCGAACACACCGGCTGCTTGATGGCGTTCGGGTCAAACTTACCGGAACAGCATCCAATTATTTATTGGCGTTTAAAAGAGGCGCGCGAGAAGCGCCACTTCCCGCTCATTGTGGTAGACCCACGGGTCACCATGCTGGCGCAGTTTGCCGATATTCACCTGCCCATTACACCCGGCACCGACACCGTGTTAATCAACGCGATGATGCACGTTATTTTTAAAGAGGGCTTGGCCGACGAAGACTATATTGCCAAGCACACTCAAGGCATCGACGATTTACGCGAACTAGTACAGAGCAAATACGATCCAAAGCAGGCGCAACATATTTGCGGTATCGACGAAGATCGTATCCGCCATGTGGCCCGGGTTTACGCCAACGCTAGCAGCGCCATGAGCATTTGGACCATGGGCATTAATCAATCCACCCACGGCTCAGACGGCGTTGCCAACATCAACAACTTAAATTTAATCACCGGCAATATCGGCAAATTGGGTGGCACGAGTTTATCGATAACCGGCCAGTGCAACGCTATGGGCACGCGCGAGTGGTCGTCCTGTTCTGGCCTGCCCGGCTACCGCTATTTGGAAAAACCCGAAGATCGCCAACACATCGCCGACTTCTGGGGCGTAGATGAATCTTTTTTCCCACCCAAGCGCGGTTTGGCGCAAACGGATATATTCCCGGCGATCGAGTCCGGCCAAATAAAAGGTTTGTGGTTAGTGGCAACCAATCCCATGACCTCCATGCCCAATCAACCGCGCATTCGCAAGGCGATGGAAAAATTGGAGTTCTTAGTGGTGCAAGACATTTATGAGGATGTGGAAACCAATAAACACTCGCATGTGTTTTTACCGGCTGCCGTGTGGGCGGAAAAGGAAGGCTGCCACACCAATACCGAGCGCCGTGTTAACTTAACCCGCAATGTGTTGCCGGCCTATAAAGAGTCAAAGCCCGACTTCTGGATCTTCAAGGAAATGTCCAAGCGCTTTGAAGACCGCAATAAAGTAAATTTCCCCGAAAACGCCGAAGCCGCCTTTAACGAAATGCGCGAGCTGTCTAAAGGCGAAGGCCGCACGCTCGATATTTCTGGTATGACCTGGGATAAAATCGAAGCCGCGCGCGGTATTCAATGGCCCTACACCGAAGCCGACGCAAGCGCCGATGAAGCGCGCTTAGGCAAAGTGATAGCCATCGATAACAAGAGCCGGGTGGAGTTCAAAGGCAACCAGCGCTTGTACACAGACGGCGTTTTTCAAACCCCCTCGGGCCGCGCCAATTTAATTTGCGTTGATTTCGTTAACAACAACGAGTGCCCAGATGACGACTATCCCTTCTGGCTCAACTCGGGCCGCGTGGTAGAGCATTTTCACACCCGCACCCGCACCGGAAAGATCGGCAACTTGAATAAGTTCAGCCCCACGCCCTACATGGAAATGAACCCCGATGCCGCAGCGGAGCTGGGCATCGAACATCAATCTTACGTGCGCTTGGTGAGCCGGCGCGGCGATGCCGTGGTGATGGTGCAGCTCACCCACCGGGTTGGCCGCGACATGTTGTTTATCCCGTTTCATTTTCACGACTGCGTAAACCGCTTGACCCTCGGTTTACTCGACCCCTATTCGCGCCAGCCCGCCTTTAAGCAAAATGCTGTGCGAGTGGAAAAGGTCGACCAAAAAGAGGCCGGTCGCCTGAACCTAGAGCGCCGAACCTTTTAATTGCGCTAAAGAAGACCGCATAAACAGTAAAATCTGAACCCAAGCTTAGGCACAGATATGTTAAAAGATAGCAAACAAAATCAGTTGGAAAAAATAGCCGGCAGCGGCCTTTCGGGCAGCAGTCACACGCCGGTGAAAGGCAGTGAAAGCGCTGGCACAGCGGGCGCAATGATTTGGGAAATTCGCACCGAAGAGCAACCCTACGCCTTTCTATCCGATAAAAAAATTGAAGAGTCAAACCGCTACGGCCAAAAAATCGACCTGATCGATTTAACCGAGCACAAGCTGCCCGTAGGCCGCTCGCTCTACATTAACGAAAACCCGGCGGTGGGCACCAACCCCAACCGCAATAAGCAGCACGGTTTTTACTTTACCGCCGACAACTGCATTGGCTGCCACGCCTGCGAAGCAGCTTGCGCAGAAAAAAATGAAACACCTGCGCATTTTGCCTTTCGCTCGGTAGGCTATGTGGAGGGCGGCAGCTTCCCAGACTACAAGCGCATGAATATTTCCATGGCCTGTAACCATTGCGACAACCCCGTGTGTTTGAAAGGCTGCCCAACGCGCGCCTACACCAAACACGTGGAGTACGGCGCGGTGCTGCAAGATCCAGAAACCTGTTTTGGCTGCGGCTATTGCACTTGGGTTTGTCCCTACAACGCGCCCCAGCTAGACCCGGTTAAGGGCCAAGTGTCTAAGTGCAACATGTGTGTGGATCGTCTTGAAGTCGGTTTGAAACCGGCTTGCGTTTCCGCCTGTGTTGGCAACGCCTTGGATTTCGGTGTTATTGAAAACGTGCCAGACAATCGCGAGCAGGCACTCACCGATATCCCTGGTTTTCCCAACTCCGAAATTACTCACCCCAACGTGCGCTTTCAGCAGATCAATCAGCTACCCGATGAAATGAAGCGCACCGATTCCATGCCGCTGAAATACCACAAAGATGAGAACGGCCGCTACAAGCCCACCATCGATCAGAAAAAAGGTAAATCCAAACATTGGAATTTGGCGCGGTTAAGTTCGCGCGAGAATCCTCTGGTGCTGTTTACCCTGTGCTCACAGGCCTCCATCGGCGCCTTCGCCTTGAGCTTTCTAGGCGCGCAAGCGGGCATTGCAGCATTGGTCAGCTTTCAACAATCGGCGCTCTACGCACCGCTCGCCATACTAAGCTTTTTATTAGTAGGCTTTGGTTTGTTTATGTCCACCATGCACTTGGGCAAGCCACACCGCTTCTATCGCGGCTTTAATAATTTGCGCCATTCACCTGTGTGCCGCGAAGGTTTAGGTATCGCTTTATTTATGGCTGGCTTAGGTTTGCATATTCTATTCAGCCTGCCCGGCAATCGTATTTTCCAAAACCTTTACACTTGGCTCTTGGGTTCAGATATCAGTGCGCTCATTGGCCCGGCAACCGCACAAAGTTGGGCCGCGGCGTTCGGTTATTTTGCCATCCCGGCAAGCCTCGCGGGTTTGTACTACATGAACCGCTGTTATCGCATCGAAGCGCGCCCCTTCTGGAACCACTGGCAGGTGGGTAGCGCGTTTTTTGGCAACATGCTGTCCTTAGGCGGTTTAGTGGCGGGCGCAGTTATCGTTCCGACTTTGGCATTTTCTGGCGTCGATTTTAGCGTGGCGTTATTAGTGTGTGGCGGCTTGATGGCGCTGGGGTTATTAGTTGAGGCCATCGGCCACCTCGCCCACAGCAAAGCCATGGCAAGCGCCGAGCACGAAGGCGGTGCGTCTTACTACATTCAGTCCACCACCTTTGGTAAAACCTTTTTAGCCCGCAACTTACTGCTGGCGGCTAATCTGTGTTTGGTCACCGGCTTGTTAATCGCCTTAGCGGTCTGGAACCTAGACAATCTGTATGCACTGCTCGCCTGGTGTTTCGCCGGAGGCTTATTGATTGCCACCTCGATAGTGGGGCGCGCATTATTTTATGTGTTGGTGATACCCACCACTATGCCCGGTGCCTTCTTCTGGAAAAACAAAGGCTTCGAAGAACACGCGCGCGATATAGGCCTGGCCAATATGCCGCAGGTGGGTGTGGCGCCTTTAAACCATTGATAGTTACAAGCCGCAAGCCGCAAGCCGCAAGCCGCAGAGAAGTATTGCTTTTAGCTTGTAGGGGGCCGAAGTGTCGGACCAGTCCCCCCGCCTTGTTGCTTGTTGCTTATTGCTTGAAGCTTGAAGCTTGAAGCTTGAAGCTTGAAGCTTGAAGCTTGAAGCTTAATAATTACGGCAGAATTATTTACCATGAAGCTATCCGATTTAATTAACAAAACTTGCCTCATCGGTCTTTCTTACTTCGAAACCGACGGCACGCTGCTTAAGCAGTCGCAGTGTTGCGGGCGGGTGATTAAGGTGGACGATGAGCTGGGTATAACGGTGCAACTGCAGCACACAGACCCAAAGGTACAGCAGGCCGACTTTATCCTGCCGCCAAACTTGGCGGCTTGGTTTAAGGCGCCGGCCGGTCGCTTTAGCCACGCGCCCAGTGGCGTCGATATCGAAAACCCCGATTATCTAGTCACTTGGGATATCCACCGCACCCAAGAAACCCGCACCGATGGCCAGCACGAATGGTGGGATTGGGTACCCAATGTACAGGCGCCGAGTGTGGGCCAAGGCCCTGGCAAACCGCACTAACGCAAACCATCTTGCACGCCAAGCCGCTAACACCAGGCCAGAGGCCGAGGCGGCGTCAAAGGGCGAATTAGCCCTGTATTTGCGCTAGAATAACCGAGCACTCTCGATAGTTAACCTAAACCCCAGCCCTAGGTAATAGACGCAATAGATGCTCATTGATGCGTTCGACAGAAAAATCGACTATATCCGCCTGTCAGTGACCGACCGCTGTGATTTTCGCTGTGTCTATTGCATGAGCGAAGACATGACCTTCATGCCCAGGGCGCAAGTACTCACCTTGGAGGAACTCACCGAGATAGGCACCGCATTTGTCGAGCTGGGGGTTAGCAAGATTCGCGTGACCGGCGGCGAGCCGCTGGTGCGCAAAGGCGTAACGCAAGTTTTCAAACAATTAGGCAAACTACCGTTAAAAGAACTCACCCTCACCACCAACGGCTCACAACTACCTAAATACGCGGCCGAACTTAAAGCCGCCGGTGTTAAGCGCATCAACATTAGCCTAGACACCTTGAACCCAGCCAAGTTTCGCGAGCTCACCCGCACCGGTGAACTGCAACAA
This sequence comes from Simiduia curdlanivorans, assembly GCF_030409605.1. Taxonomy (NCBI): domain Bacteria; kingdom Pseudomonadati; phylum Pseudomonadota; class Gammaproteobacteria; order Cellvibrionales; family Cellvibrionaceae; genus Simiduia; species Simiduia curdlanivorans. Next base: position 2,173,693 of record NZ_JAUFQG010000004.1, on the reverse strand, counting down.
GTACTGGACGGCATAAAAGCGGCGCAAGACGTGGGCTTTGAGCGGATAAAACTCAATGCGGTTATCTTGAAAAATCGCAATGCAGTGGAAGTGCCAGAGCTAGTGCAGTTTGTATTAGATAATCACTTAGACATCAGTTTTATTGAAGAAATGCCGCTCGGTAGTATTGTCGAACACAGCCGTGCCTTAGAGTTTTGTTCGAGCGCAGACTTGCGCGACATCATCGGCCCGAAATTTAAGCTAGAGCCATTGCAAGCGCAAACCGCCGGCCCCTCGCGTTATTGGCAGGTGCCAGGCTACCACTCGCGCATCGGGTTTATCTCACCCCACTCAGAAAACTTTTGTGCCAGTTGCAATCGCGTGCGCGTAAGCGCGGAAGGAAAATTGCTGCTCTGCCTGGGCAACGAGCACGCGGCAGATTTAAAAGCCATACTGCGCGCCCACCCGGGTGATCGCGAGCGCCTTAAGGCCACCATCGTTCAAGCCATTACGATCAAGCCTGAACGCCACCACTTCGACCTCAACAGCGAACCGCAGATTGTTCGCTTTATGAGTAGCACCGGCGGCTAGTGCTCAAAGAAAACCCAGTACTAGTTTGAGCTGCCATCATCGGGCGTTGCAATCGCCCGGCGCGCCACCGGATAGCCTTCATGCATCCAGCCAAAAATACCTTCGTACAACACCGCCGTATGGTTAAAGCCTAAATCTTTAAGTTGATCAATCACATAATCGGCCGCGGCTCTTGGGCAGGAACAATAGGCCACAATCAGCACATCGCGCGGGATATCTTTCGCAATGGTTTTAAAATCTGAATAATAAGGCGCCGGGAAAGAGCCCTCGATATGCGCGGTTTGCCACACCGAGGTGACGCGCGTATCCAATAAGACCATTTTCTTCTTTGCCACCAAAGCGGCATATAAATCTGCCGACGACACATAGCGCCCTTGCGCCAATGCAAAGTCTGGCTGCTCGCCCTGTGGGTTAACCACATATTGATCGGGCGTTGGTAAGGCTTGCAACACTGGTTTGATATCTTGCCAGCCGCTAGCGCGACTGCGTAAAAATGCCGTCACATTGTCGATATCGGGCTCAGTTAATCGGCCGGAGAAAGCAGGCATTGGCGTATCTTGCCGCCCCTGCTGTATGGCGTAGCGGATAAATTCATCGCTATTGTGGGCCAGGGCAGACGCATTACCCAACGCCGGCGCGGTGATGCCCTCGCCCGCCTTACCGTGACACACGGCGCAATCGCGCTGGTATATTTTTTCACCTCTTTGTATGTCGCCCAACACCGGCTGCGTGCTCATCGCCACGCGCTCAACCCCAGATTGCTCAAACAGCCAATAGGTAAGGTCCCAGGTTTCATCCAGCGTGAGTGGGCCACCCACTTCATCGAGATAGCCGCCCATTGCAGTGCCTTGGCGACCATAGGATAGCGGCCGCAAAATTGCGTGCGGCACACCAGACTCAAATAAACTGCGGCTGCGCAACGATGGCGCGTGATCATTGACATGGCCCTGCCGGTTTTCGCCGTGGCACAGCACACAATATTTTTGGTAGTTGGCGGCAGCGCGCTCACTTTGTTCGGCAGTTAGCGTGCGAATGGGCGGTAAACCTTTATCGTCTTGTTCCGTCGCGAGCGTTGGCAAGGACAGCAAAATACCGCTCAAACCAACCAGAATCATAAGTTTATGCAGTCTAGATAGTGGTAATGGGCACGCCATTTTCGCTCTTCCTTGCTAACAATTTATGCCGCAATATAGAACAGATGAGATGAATACACCACCGTCATGCCCAAGCACCAATAGGCAGATGATACTCGCTAGATGATGTTCGCCAGTTTGAAACGCCCGGCGCCGTCAATCCTCTAGTGTGTGGCCTAAGACCTTAAGACACGGGTTAACTTAACCTTTCGGCGCCATACGGTAGATATCGTCTACGCCATCTGGCGCACTCGCAGTCACGGCTAAGTCTTTAATAAGGCCGTCATTCAAGCCGTAAATCCAACCGCGAATAGAGAGCTTTCGGCCGTTGCGCCAAGCGCGCTGTACCACCTTCGTTTTGGATAGATTTTCCACCTGCGCCATCACATTCAGTTCGCACAAGCGATTCACTTCGTCGTCGGTAGAACTTAAAGCCTGCAACTCAATTTTATGACGGCAGTAAATATCTTTAATATGCCTAAGCCAATTATCCACAATACCCAATTCTTCGTGCGCCAACGCTGCGCGCACACCGCCACAGCCGTAATGACCGCAAACAATGATATTTTCTACCTTCAAAATATCCAAGGCGAATTGCACCACGGATAAGCCATTGAAATCCGTGTGAATAACTTGATTGGCGATATTGCGATGCACAAATAACTCGCCCGGCTCCATACCGACAATGTCGTTAGCAGGCACACGCGCGTCGGAGCAGCCTATCCATAAATAATTCGGCGTTTGCTGCGCCGCCAATCGCGAGAAAAACGTCGGGTCTTTTTCCTGATAAGCCGCTGCCCAGCTTTTATTGCGTTCCAACAACTCGCTCGGACTACACTTTTCGCACATGTTTGAGACTCGGTAGAAAAAATGACGACAGCTGCAAGCTGGATGGCCGGACCCTGCAAGCTGCAAGGCGGGGGCCGCCCCCTGCAAGCTGCAAGCTGCAAGCTGCAAGCTGCAAGCTGCAAGCTGCAAGCTGCAAGCTGCAAGCTGCAAGCTGATTTTTTTGGGCGCAGCTTTTCCTGTCAACTAAAAACTGTTGCCACTAGAAGCCGGCCTGTAGCCTGTAGCCTGTAGCCTGTAGCCTGTAGCCTGTAGCCTGTAGCCTAAAAATCATTGCATCAACGGCGAATCGCTCACTGAAAAATCAAAACCCTCAATTTTCGCTTGCGAAATTAACGTTTCAACATACTGGGCGATGGATTTACGCCTTACTTTTTCATTGAGGTAATCGGCAATGCGTTGCTCTACTGCGTTGAAGGGTAATTGCCGGCCTTCTACGCGGTGTTCAACCAAAACCAAATGTAAACCGTACCGGCTTTCAATGGGTCGCTTGGCAAGACCTAAACTTAAGTTAAACAATTGACGCTCGAACTCGGGCACGGTTTGGCCTTTAGTCAACTGCCCTAGGTTACCGCCAAGTTTTGCCGAAGGGCAGCCGGAAAACTCCGCCGCCAAAGCGTCAAACTGCCCAATATCGGCGTTCAATTTCGCCAGCAGCACAATAGCCTGATCTGCAGCCTTGATGCGAGCATCGTCATCCTCTGGATCTGCCGCCAAAAGAATATGGCGCACCGCCAGCAAAGGCGTGCTCTGAAATTTCTCGAGGTTGGCCTCGTAGTAGCGGCGACAATCTTCCTCGCTGGCCAGCGGCATGGGGACGTCTGCGTCTAGTAGCTGCTCCAGCGCCTGAGCTTCGCTCGCGTCATCTTTTATAACGATACCAAGCTCCGCAGCGCGGGCTTTTACCAGCTCGGCAATAATCAACGCCTCGCTAGCCTTAATCATGGCATCGCGCTGACTTTCGGCCTTGTGGTACTGCATCTCCGCCAAAATGGCGGGCTCTGTAATCTCCACGTTATTCACAATAATCATCAACTTTCTCCTAAACAGACCGGCCTAAGCCCTTGGGCTGGTGCAATTCGAGCATCTATGACAAAACCAACGCCAATTACGCGAAGCTTGAGTCGATAAGGCATTGTAAAGCTGGCCTTATTACAAGGTTTTGAGTTAGATCAACTAAGGTGGGGGTTGGGGTTAAAAGCCTGCGTGGGAGCGGCCATTATCAGACCGGCTTACAATCTAGCTCGTGCAGGCGTTTTGGCTGAAAATGCGATCCTGAGCATCCTTCATCCACAATGACAGGGGTCATACAGACTATCACCGGTAAAGACAGGGGCTTGCTTTAGTTAGGCGCTGAACCCTTGTATTCACGATGGCGCGAGATAATCGGGGTTGTCTCACAGTTGATTTTTGAACTAATCACACCACAGTCATTTGATACTTTCATGGCTGCACCGGAATAATATATAAACTGACCGCTGCTACGCCGACACTGACAGCATTGGCTAACAGAAACCAAAGGAACATTTTGCTTTTGAACAAAAAGTTTAACCTAAAAGTTTTTTTATAAACCAAGCCTTCCAAAGCAACGTTAACAGCACAGGCGATAATAAATGTTGCGCACCAGGTTATTGGATTAAAAGTACCGATGTTAAGGACATGATAAAACAACAGACCGGGGAACACTTCCCAAGCTATACCAGCCAATGGAATAAGTAGTATTCCGAGAAGGGCTGAGGCTGCATTGGCGGTAATTGTTACGAAAATTGCTTTTTTAGGTGTGACTTGGAACAGTTTACGGACAAACAAATACTCTACAACTAGGCCTACAGAAATTGCCCACCACGAAAATAGCCGAGTTTCTAGGTACAGCGCCGGCCATACAGCATTCGCATGTGCCACAACCGGGAAAAACAACAACATCCATATTGCAATTCTACGCACTAACTCCCCCCTGAACGCCCGCAACAAACACGAGTGTAGCGTGTAGAGGGCGATAGACTGTTCTGTTTGTTACCCACTATATTGGCTCCTTGACCGCCGTATCTTTTACATGCTGTTTTAACAGCTCTGCTATAGGTATTACCTTCCAGTGCACCGCGTAGTCATATGCACGAATTCCATTCATAGACTCTACATCTGGATCTATTCCGTGATTAAGCAAAAGGACAATAATGTCTCGTATCAATTCACCGCGTATGGTTTTTTCAACCATGTATTCATGCAAATAATGTTGCAATAAGCACTCATCTTTAACGTTTGGACTGACGCCAGCTTCAAGTAGAACCTTAATATATTCATAGTCCTTAGAATATATTGCGTTCATGAAATATTGATCTAATGACTCTTTAATGTCTGGATAAGCTTCTGGATACTCCAGCCTATCAATCACTTCAAGTTTCGTGAGCATTATTTATCTCTTGCTGCTTAACGCAGATGACAAAGGCGAGCGTTAGTGAGTTCAGACAGCTGTGCCTTTACTTGTTAGGCGGCCCCATATATTTGACATTTTTTTCAATCGATCTTTTGACATTACAGACATCTTTGGCTTCATCATTGACTAATATGGATATACGATGCTCTCTGGATGTATTAATCTCATAGTAAACTTTCCCACTATACTCAAATATTCTATTATTCATTCCGCCGCAGTTTGGATGCCTAGAGTCCAAATTTACCCCTTGCATTTTTAATAAGGGGGTTTGTCCCTTGTCGTTTTCAAAGGTGCCGCTTTCAATATTAAGCTCATCATAATATAAGAAATCACATCCTCTACCAGCACCGCTCGCATATTCTACTTGGGCTATAAGCTCTTTATTTCCATCGTTATTAATATCCAGATATCCTTGCCTCAGTATTCCTGTTTCATACCTACCTGACTCTCTGACCTGCTCACGAGTTATCACAGGCTTGTCTTTTAGAACGATATACTGCAGCTTATTTTCGCCAGCCAAATTACATATATCAGCACTCGTTTTAGATTCATTTGTAGGACTGAATTTTTCTGACTCTATATTTTCAAATTCACATACCACATAACTATTGTTATCTGGCGTGGCATATCTTATGTGAGAAGGACCTTTCTCTGTACCCTGTAAGTTATAAACGTTACCATTATATTCAAAATAACTAGAGGAGAAGGTCCAATATGTTTTCCATTCAAAGCCAACCGTTTTGAGATAAACTTCATCTCCATTTTGTGTTTTGAAATTCACACAAGGCACATTCATTGTTCCGCCCACGCACGTCTCCGCTACTTCATCTATGCCATCGTTGTTCACATCGAATAGTTCGTTATTGATAGGGTTTATTTTAGCGCTCCCGGAACAAACGGCTTCTAGATCAGATAAAGATGGCAAAATGTTTTTGGAAAATACAGCTAATGTATTAAGCCTATTTTCATAGGCGTAAATTAGGCAACTATCCGCTCTTGAGCTATTTTTACACAATTCATTTCTTTCCCTTATCCATTTTCTTTGCTCTCTTAAAAGTATTTGAAATTCACTTTTTTCAAGCTTGTTCTTTAACTTAGAAAAAGATTCAGAATGATCGTCATCAAGCTTGCTTAATTTATTGTTTAAGCATATTGACTTCTCGATTTTTGTTGTAGCCCTAGAGCAATCAAAACTTGCTCCATAAGAATTTATTGAAAATTCAGATATTAATATTAGTAAGTACATCATATGCCTTTTTGCCTAGCGCCGCCATAAATTGCGGCTTTGTAGTTGGTTGTTTTGTGGTAGCGTAATACCACAAAACAAACGACGGAAAAGCCATCAATTTGATGACCTTGCTATGCATTGCTTACCGTAACCAGCCTTACTTCTGTTTGCACTCCGAGGTACTCATACACCGCCCGTACCTTTTTTACAAAGCTCTCATCTCTTGATAGTAATAAATTACAGAATGAGGCCATTGATGCGTGGCTATTGTCGCTCATAGCGGCAATAAATCGCTTTTCCTTATGTACTTTGGAGTCGGGGAAGTAGCCAAGAGTATTAAGCATGTTATACATACCGGTCACCTTTTGGTGTAGATGGTAAGGTCTGTCAGGGTAGATAGGGTTTATGCGGGTCTGGAAAAAATCTTCTAAGCTATTGATGTGATCGTTTTTTGGAAGCTTAACTTTAAAAGCATTCCATATTTTTTCGATCACTTTCGGAGGCTCTATATTATTTAGTTCTTTTGGACCTATACCCACTGACTCTCTGTAGGACTTTATTCCATTCCACTCCTTTGTATCTGGAATGTCTCTTGACATGGTATTTTCAAGCTCATGAAGCGTAGATTCATATTGCTCCTTCATTAATTCGGAATACTCTTTAATCTGCGTCCTCATTTCAACAGGAAGTTCATCAGCGTTTTCGAGCATACCATCCATAAGCTGTGTAAAAGCAGCCAATTGTTCCTCATGAATATCAGAAATGCTATCACCCGATCTTCCGCCAGAGAACTTGAACAGCCACTGGCTCATTGAATTCTCAATGTTTCCATATTCATTATCATTGCTACAGTGTTCTTCGAACGCTTCAAATACGTCTCTACTAGTGATGGTCGCTTTGTCAGTGACGATGAATCCAGGTTGCTCGACAACGATTTTTAAATGATATGAATCAAGGTCTTTTAGAACATTAAGAAAGTCGATTTCATAGCCGGAAGATCGTCTTATCTCTTTAAGAGTTTCGTCAGAATAAACAATCTGAAACTTGTCCATTAGCTCTCGCCCTAAGCTACCCACGCTATTCTTAACGAAAAGATCGAGGATGTTTTGATCTAAGTATAGTGTCGGCTTTCCTGAATATTGCGGCGTAGAATCCATACACACCTCAGATTGCATAACGCAACAAACGCGAGCGTAGCGAGTCGAGGGCGATAGCCCGTTTTGGTTGCGATTGTTAGGATTTACAATCGAAGCCATGATCATTTTTATATTGTTCAACAACGTTTACTGGCATGGTTTTAAAAAGAACACAAATGGTATAACTACCCACTTGCTTCCCGTTAAAAACGTAACCCCAGTCGGTTATTTGATCTTTTTTGAAAGCGTAGACCTCGCCATACGCCATTGACTGAACAACTCCGGGTTGGTTTACCAACACTCCAGCGTATCCTCCTTCTATTTTCTTGAAAGGGGAAAACCAAAGATGCTCGACACCTGACTCGTCTGAAACCATTACTTTCAATTTAAATTCATCAGCGTCATTTGGTGGGCTCTCAGCAACCTTGAAGAATTCTGATAACTCACTCCTAGCCCTACTTATTGCTTCATTCATCTCGCGATCAGATTCATCGGCATAGCGTATCTGATCACCTATTTTTTCTTCTGAAAATACACTAATCGAAAAAAGGCACAAAATTGTAAATAGTATTTTTTTCATTTCTTATCCTAATGTCGCCATAAAAGGAAACCGTGCGCGAAGCGCGCTTTGGGCTGTCCAGCGACGTAGTGGCGATGGTTGACAGCCTTGTTAGTATTGACGTATTTCATCTTGTAAACAGAAGTGCTTAGACAGCCCATCGAGATCTGGAAATAACGTACGATAATTAATTGATAGACGATCTAGCGTCTTAAGAATTTCTATTTTATGTTCACGTGGAATAATCCACTCATAAAGCGTGTCATGTTGTCCCGGCCCAAAGTATTTGTTTTCAATTTTAAAAGCTTCTTCCTTATGATATGTAAAGCAACCTGACTGAGATTTTAGCCTAGCAGCTACTGCTTTTGGTTGAAATCCTACCGCGTTCTCAATTTCTACTGGGGCCATTTCATCATCAAGATAAATATATTGTGTTGGGAAGTAGGCAATTATCTTGGCATCACTTTCGAAATTATCACTACAAGCGAAAAATGCTGCAATTAATATATTAGAAGTCCAATCCAAGAGTTTTGTAGCGAAGCCATGATGCTGCGCGATAGCCATAGCTTCGATTTCGTTAGAATAATCCATTCCTGAATAGTTATGGGAATGCTTAAGCCACATCTTGAATTTAAAATCAAAACCGTCGCCTTCCAAATATGGTGATCGAAAAGCTTTAGGTTCCAGCCCCCAATCCTTATTTGATTGCCCGCGATAAAACCATCCTCCCACATAATCATCAGAAGGAAGGTCCTCAGCGATTTTCAACAAATAAGAAGCTTGGACAATTTTTATCAAAATCAGATCCCATGATGAATACTAACGCCGCAAGCAGGGGCCGACTGAAAGGAGGTCCCACCCCGAAGGGGCTTGCTGCCTTGCTTTGTTAGCTATTATTCTTCCTCCGGCAGCGGTTTAAGTACTTGAATAACCGGATCTCCAGTTTTTACATAGCTTTCTTCTTCGCTCAAATCTTCCCATGTTTTTTCGGTAGTTTTTAAAGTTTCGTATTTTGTTACATACTTTGGTGGCATCAACGTTCTCGACAACAAACCTATATCAAAGGCAGAGCTTGAACCGCCAACATTAACTTCTTTCTTTTTGTAAGTCATAGCAACAGAGAGTTTCTCATGCGCTTGTGTCACTTTTACCCTGACCTTCGGTCGTTGAATTGAACCTAATATCTCACCTGTATCTGGGTCCTTAATATCTTCACCATTTGGGTCCATTACATCAAAATACATATCTACAGCCACACCGTCCTCAGTGCCCGCTGTTATGACAATTTCTCGCGAATTTAAGATTCGGGCAACCTTTGCTTTAATTGGCTTGCTCATTATTTCTCCCATTAATTCTTGAACGTTCCAATCTAGCCTTTAACTCAGATACTTCCTCGGGAACGATATCATTCCAATCTTCTAAAGCATCATCGGCTGTAGATAGCTGCTCAATAACAATTGCTTCTAGCTTTGCCATAGTTTGAGATTGACTTTCGGGGCTAGAATGACAATTTTCTATAGCAAACCCGACTCTGGAAAGACTTTCATATAGCGAGATAAGCCTGCGAAAAGCTGATCGAGCATGAGGCTTGATTATCTCTTTCGCTGCTTCTTTGGCGGACTGCTTTCCAAACATAAATGAGCCTATCAACCCCAGCCCAAGACCAAAAGCTTGCAAGAGAGTATTCTCCAAGCTCGTTAATGCTCTTTGACTAGATATAAATACTGAAAGAGCAACAAATACGAATGCCGCAATCACCATTATTATTGGCAGTATTCGGTCACCATTTTTCATTCATCATTCTCATAAATTACTCCAATCCTCGAAAAGATGGCTAACAGCCTTATTCAGTGCCTCCGAGGCATATATCCAGAGCGGAGCTATGGTACCAGCTCCAACTCTCCCTTTAATTTCAGGAAGTTATCACAATTTTCAGAATGGGGCGCAAAATAATACGCCCCGGAGGCATATATCCCGCGGCGTTGAAAAAATACTGCTAGAAAGGCTATTCAGGGGTGAAATCTGTGTTTATACAGACTTACGGGACACCATTTGCGCTGAGTAGTAGCAGTCCCTATAAATAGGACACGAAGGACCTTAGGATTTATTCTCAGGGTCAGGAGGTACTGCGTACAGGGAGGGAGCATACGACCGCCATGGATGGCGGAAGTGCAGATTTTGCAGGAGCAAAAATCTGCCTCTGGTCGCTCATTGGCATACCCGAATCGTCGGACCGCTCAAGGGGCACCGAGGTCCATGCCACCGCGACATTAGTGCATACCCTCAGGGGGCACCCAGGTCCTGAACATAAGCACAGCACCGGTCGTTCTTTGGCATACCCTCAAGGGGCACCGAGGTCCATGCCACCGCGACATTAGTGCGTACCCTCATGGGGCACCGAGGTCCCTGCGCGTCACGCCTCCCCTAAAAAGCAAAAAGGCCCGATAAGGACCTTTGGATTTTGCGTTAAGGCAAGGCGGATCAGCGCGCAGTGAGGGAGCGTACGACCGCCATGGATGGCGGAAGTGCAGATTTTGCAGGAGCAAAAATCTGCCTCTCTGGTCACTCATTTGCTTCCCTGCAACCGTGACATACCGTTCATACCCTCAAGGGGCACCGAGGTCCTGAACATAAGCACTGATTCCCGCTCTTAAAAACAAAAAAGGCCCGATAAGGACCTTTGGATTTTGCGTTAGGGCAAGGCGGATCAGCGCGCAGTGAGGGAGTGTACGACCGCCATGGATGGCGGAAGTGCAGATTTTGCAGGAGCAAAAAATCTGCCTCTCTGGTCACTCATTTGCTTCCCTGCAACCGTGACATACCGTTCATCCTGAACATAAGCACTGATCCAACGCCGCCCTAGCGTAAAAGACGAAGGTCCGCGAAGGACCTTTGGATTTTTTCTCAGGGTTAGGAGGTACTGCGCACAGGGAGGGAGCATACACCTAGTATGTGACCGACCGAGCACAGCACCGACGCCGCCCTGAGGAAAAAGACAAGGGTCCTTCTATTTGGCGCGGACTATTTGGTAGTTCCGGGTAAAGTACTTCACCGGCACACTCCAAACATGCACCAACCGCGAGAAGGGAAACAGCACAAACAGTGTCATACCCAAGGTGATATGCATTTTAAAAATCCAGTGCACGTTCACCATTTGCTCCGCCGCATATACCGGATCAAGTATCACGATATTTTGCGCCCAGGCCATCAGCTTTAACATTTCAGCGCCGTCCATGTGACCAGATGACACGAAGATTGACAGTAAACCGAGCACAAGCTGCGCGAACAGCAACAGTAAGATAGTGAGATCCATTGTGGTTGTGGTGGCGCGAACCCGATCATTGGTTAGGCGGCGCTTGATGAGAATAACCATGCCGTAAAGACAGATTAGGCCAAAGAAACCACCTACACCCATGGCAACCATTTGTTTAAAACTGGCCGATACGCCAAGGGCATGCCACACCGCATTGGGCGTCAACAAGCCAACAAAGTGACCACACAAAATGGCGATAATGCCCACGTGAAAAGCGATCGACCCTTTGCGCAACTGCTTACTTTCTAACAGCTGACTGGAGCCGGTTTTCCACGTGTATTGATCGCGATCGTAGCGCGCCAAACTACCGAGCAGGAATATGGCAAACGCGATGTAGGGATAAACACCAAACAAGAAATGATTCATCATTAATTCCTCTCTAAGGCAGATGCCGGTTTTTCAGTTGCATCGTTAAAACCTACCCAATTCAATGGCACATCTAAATCGCGGCGCTGAGATTCGCTGGGGCGTCTTGCGGCGCTGTCGCAACTCTTCTCCAAAGATTCGGCGCCAAAGGTGACCTCCTCTTCTTCCCACTCTTTATCGATAGCGGCTTTAGTGTCGTCGCGCTTTTCTGAGGCAATGCGCTCGCGCACTTCCTTGAGATTGACCTTACTGTGGGCAATATCCAATAAGGCTTCGAATAGCACGGCATAGTCGCTCTCGCGCTTTTCCAAGCGAACTTGTAGCAATGCGAGAATGTGTTCCATGTCGACTATCCAACCCTTGGCGTTGTCATCACCCTGGGTTGCCAAAAACTCTAAAAACAACGGAATGTAATCGGGCAGTTCGTGCTGGCTTATTTCTAAACCGGCTTGACGATAGAGACCTACTAAATCCACCATCGCTTGGCCGCGATCGCGCGACTCGCCGTGTACATGCTCAAACAACCACAAGCCCAATGAACGACCGCGTTCAAACATGCCGTCGTATTCCGCTTGCCAATCTAACAAGTCCATAGCGGTTCTATCTTTTACAAACTGCATCACTTTCTGACGCAGTTTGTCTTGCATCGGCGCGCTTTCAATCAGGCCGAGCACCTCGGCCTGATAGTTACCAATGTCAGCGGTTGGGTAATCCAGCAGTCTTGAGAGAATGCGTAAAATTTCCATTACTCGGCCTCCCAGGTACTTACCGCGATGATGTCGCGATTGGTTTGCTTTTTACCGCCGAAGATATTGACCTCGTTATTGCCATCACTGCAGCCGTTGCCAAAGCTAAAGCCACAGGTCGACTTCATGTCGTAGGCATCTTCTGCATACGCTTTATGGCTGGTTGGAATCACGAAGCGATCTTCGTAGTTGGCAATAGCCATATAGCGATACATGTCTTCCACTTCCGACGCGGACAAGCCAACTTTTTGCAATACCGCCATATCCACTTCGCCTTCCACTTGCTGCGAACGCTTGAAGGCGCGCATGGCCAACATGCGCTCTAGGGCATTAAGTACTGGCACTTCATCGCCTGCGGTTAACAAGTTAGCCAAGTAGCGAACCGGAATGCGCAGCGATTTCAAATCGGGAATCACGCCATCCATACCGATGTGACCGGCTTCGGCCGCATTTTGAATGGGCGACAAAGGTGGCACATACCAAACCATGGGTAGAGTCCGATACTCGGGGTGTAATGGCAGTGCCACTTTCCAATCCACGGCCATTTTGTACACGGGCGAGTTTTGCGCCGCCTCTAGCCATGCCTCTGGAATACCCTCGGCGCGCGCTGCGGCTTGTACCGCTGGATCATTGGGATCGAGGAACAAATCCAATTGCGCTTGGTACAAATCTTTTTCCAGCTCGACGCTCGCCGCCGCTTCAATTTTATCGGCGTCATAGAGCAACACGCCTAGGTAGCGAATACGGCCTACGCAAGTTTCCGAACAAACGGTGGGCTGGCCGGCTTCGATACGTGGATAGCAGAAAATACATTTTTCAGATTTTCCGGTTTTCCAGTTGTAGTAAATTTTCTTGTACGGGCAACCCGACACACACATGCGCCAACCGCGGCACTTGTCTTGATCGATCAATACAATGCCGTCTTCTTCGCGCTTGTAGATAGCGCCACTTGGGCAGCTGGCCACACAGGCGGGGTTTAAGCAGTGTTCACACAACCGTGGTAAGTACATCATGAAGGTCTTTTCGAATTGACCGTAGATGTCTTTTTGCACCACGTCGTTGAAGTTCACATCGGCTTTACGCTTGGCGAATTCGGTGCCGAGAATTTCTTCCCAGTTCGGGCCCCAATTAATTTTCTCCATGCGCTGGCCAGTGATCAGCGAGCGCGGACGCGCTACGGGTTGATGCTTTGACTCGGGCGCGTTGTGTAGATGCTCGTAGTCAAAATCAAAGGGCTCGTAGTAGTCGTCGATTTCTGGCAAATCTGGGTTGGCAAAAATGTTCGCCAACAAGCGCAGCTTGCCACCTTGTTTAGGCGTGAGCTTGCCATTTTTGTTGCGCACCCAACCGCCGTTCCACTTGTCTTGGTTTTCCCACTCTTTCGGGAAGCCAATACCGGGTTTGGTTTCTACGTTATTGAACCAGGCGTATTCCATACCATCGCGACTGGTCCACACATTTTTACACGTAATGGAGCAAGTATGACAACCAATACACTTGTCTAAATTTAACACCATGCCTATCTGTGCACGTATTTTCATTTGCTTACACTCCACCTGCTTGGGGCTCGTCCAGCCAATCGACCTTGTCCATCTTGCGAACGATCACAAATTCATCTCGATTACAGCCCACGGTACCGTAGTAGTTAAAACCGTAAGACTGCTGCGCATAACCACCAATCATGTGGGTGGGTTTCATCACCGCTCGGGTTACCGAGTTGTGAATACCGCCACGGGTTTTGGTGGTTTCAGCACCGGGCACGTTCACAATGCGCTCTTGTGCGTGGTACATCATGCTCATGCCTTCTGGTACACGCTGCGAAACAACAGCACGGGCACTGATGGCACCGTTGACGTTGAAGATTTCGATCCAGTCGTTGTCGACAATATCGGCCTTCTTCGCATCCACTTCGCTCAGCCACACAATGGGGCCACCGCGCGACAGGGTAAGCATCAACAGGTTATCGGAGTAAGTTGAGTGAATGCCCCACTTCTGGTGTGGTGTAATCCAGTTCAATACCAACTCGTGATTGCCATTCGACTTTTTGCCCAGTAGCGGCTCGATCGTCTTGGTGTTAATGGGCGGCTTGTAGGTGCAATGCTGCTCGCCGAAATCACACATCCACTCGTGATCTTGATAAAACTGCTGGCGGCCGGTGACGGTGCGCCATGGAATTAACTCGTGTACGTTGGTGTAACCGGCGTTATAAGACACGTGCTCATCTTCCAAGCCCGACCAAGTGGGCGAGCTAATAATCTTGCGCGGCTGCGCTTGAATATCGCGGAAGCGAATTTTTTCGTCTTCTTTTGGCTTGGCCAAGTGGGTGTGATCGCGACCGGTAATCGCACCCAGTGCTTGCCATGCTTTCACCGCCACTTGACCGTTGGTTTCTGGTGCCAGCGACAAAATCACTTCGGCGGCATCAATGGCGGATTCAATTTTTGGCCGGCCTTTGTGCGCGCCTTCTTCGGTGTGCACATAGTTCAGCTCACCGAGGAATTTCACTTCGGCGTCGGTATTCCAATTAATACCCTTGCCGCCATTGCCTAATTTTTCTAGCAAGGGGCCAAGCGAGGTAAAGCGCTTGTAGGTATTGGGGTAATCCCTTTCTACCACCACCATGTTAGGTGCGGTTTTGCCGGGAATGAGTTCGCACTCATTTTTCCACCAAGCTTTTACGCCATTAGGCTGGGCTAATTCACCGGGGGTATCGTGTTGCATGGGAATGGTGACAAGATCTTTTTCCACACCTAAGTGACCGTCAGTTAATTCACTGAAGCGCTTGGCGATGCCTTTAAAGATGTCCCAATCGGAACGCGATTCCCACACGGGATCAACAGCTTTAGACAGCGGGTGAATAAACGGATGCATATCCGAGGTATTCATGTCGTCTTTTTCATACCAAGTAGCGGTTGGCAAAACGATATCTGAATACAAGCAAGTGGTAGACATGCGGAAATCCAATGTTACCAACAGGTCGATTTTGCCTTCCGGCGCATCGTCGTGCCAGGTTACGTCTTGTGGTTTCTTCTCGCCCGACTCGCCGAGGTCTTTGCCCATCAAACCATGCTTGGTGCCGAGCAAATGGCGCAACATATATTCGTGGCCCTTGCCGGAAGAACCGAGCAAGTTGGAACGCCAAATAAACATATTGCGCGGGAAGTTCTGCGGATTATCCGGGTCTTCACAGGAAAATTTCAGCTCGCCCTCTTTCAACATTTTTACCGCGTAATCTTTCGGGTCCATACCCATGGCTTCGGCGCGCTTGCACAATTCCAGCGGGTTCATACCCAGCTGCGGTGCCGACGGCAACCAACCCATGCGCTCGGCGCGGGTGTTGAAATCGATGATGGAACCGGTCCACTTTTCTTTGTTAGCCAAGGGCGAAATGACTTCGGCCATGTCTAATTTTTCATAGCGCCATTGGTCGGCGTGATTATAGAAAAATGAAGTGCCGTTCATTTGGCGCGGTGGCCGCTGCCAATCTAGCCCGAAGGCCAAGGGCAACCAGCCGCACTGTGGGCGCAGCTTTTCTTGCCCCACATAGTGCGCCCAACCACCACCAGACTGGCCGATACAACCACACATCATCAACATATTGATGACGCCGCGGTAGTTCATGTCCATGTTGTACCAGTGGTTCATTGCTGCACCGATAATAATCATGGAGCGGCCACGGGTTTTATGCGCGTTATCGGCAAACTCGCGCGCAATTTTGATAATTTGCGCACGCGGTACACCGGTAATTTTTTCCTGCCAGGCTGGTGTGTAGGGAATATTGTCGTCGAAAGTTTTGGCGGAATTCGGGCAGTCATAGCCGTTATCCACGCCGTAGTTGGCCAAGGTTAAATCGTACACAGTGGCCACCAACACTTCGGAACCATCGGCTAAGGTAACCTTTTTAACGGGCACTTTACGCTGCTGAATGGGGTCGTGATCTGTGTGGTCGAAATACTTGTACTCGTGCTCCGCGGAACCGAAGTATGGGAAAGCCACATCCACAACTTGGTCGGCGGTTTCTTTTAACGACAGGGTGAGCTTAACCTCGGCGCCAGACTTGCCGTCTTTCTGCTCGATGTTCCACTTGCCCTTGCCTTCCTTCGCCGAGGGCTCGCCCCAGCGATAGCCGATAGAACCATTAGGCGATACCAGCTCGCCATTGGTTTCATTTAACGCAATGGTTTTCCACTCGGGGTTATTGTCTTGGCCGTGGTTGCCAGCTAAATCTGAAGCACGCAAGAAGGCGCCCTGCTGCAGGCCGTTTTCACAGGCTTCGAGTTTCACTAGGTAAGGGAAATCGGTGGTGGAGCGCACATAGTCTTTAAAATATTCGCTTGGCTTATCCACGTGGAATTCACGCAAAATTACGTGACCCATAGACATGGCAACAGCCGCATCGGTGCCCTGTTTGGCCGGAACCCACTCGTCGGTGAGCTTCGCCACTTCCGAATAATCAGGCGTAATAGCAACCGTTTTCGTGCCCTTGTAGCGTACTTCGGTGAAGAAGTGGGCATCGGGGGTGCGGGTTTGCGGAACGTTAGAACCCCAGGCAATGATGTAACCGGAGTTGTACCAGTCGGCCGATTCCGGCACGTCGGTTTGCTCGCCCCAAATTTGTGGCGAGGCCGGTGGTAGATCGCAATACCAATCGTAGAAAGACAAGCAGTTGCCGCCAATCAAGCTTAAATAACGCGAACCCGCAGCGTAAGACACCATGGACATGGCGGGAATGGGCGAGAAGCCACTGATGCGGTCTGGGCCATATTTTTTCGCCGTGTAAACGTTGGCCGCCGCGATCATTTCATTCACTTCGCGCCAATCAGAGCGCACCAAGCCGCCCATACCGCGCTTGGTTTTGTAGCTCTTGGCCTTCACGGGATCGTTAACGATCGACTCCCACGCTTTAACGGGATCTGAATAGCTAGCGCGGGCATCGCGCCATAATTTCAACAACGCCTTGCGTACCTTGGGGTACTTTAGACGGTTGGCAGAATAGATATACCAAGAGTAGCTGGCGCCCCGTGGGCAGCCGCGTGGCTCGTGGTTGGGTAGGTCTGGGCGGGTACGCGGGTAGTCGGTTTGCTGGGTTTCCCAGGTTACCAAACCATCTTTCACGTAAATCTTCCAGCTACAGGAACCGGTGCAGTTCACGCCATGGGTGGAGCGCACAATCTTATCGTGCTGCCAACGACGACGATAGCCGTCTTCCCAATCGCGATTCTCTTCGGTAGTTACGCCGTGATCGCCGCTAAAAGCCTGCTTCTTCGCCTGGAAAAAACGCAGCTTATCTAAAAATTGACTCATTATTTATTTCCTCACCATTTGGCTGGTCGCTAATTGCTACTGGAAGGAAGGCCCAGATGTAGCCACTGTAAATACCGCGGTCTGCGCGGTTGTTGACTCAGATCAAGACATAAACCACGGCTCTAGGTGTTAAATAAGCTAACTACCACCAAGGTGGTAGTTACCACGCGTGCAAGCCCCTTGATTTCATTGAGCAAGCAGCGAAACGCTGCAAAAAGCCGGGCCAACAGGCGCAATGCGAAAATTTAGGGGTAGATGATGATTGATGGCTTAAAGCGCCAATTTGGTCAGAGCGTAATGAACACCATCACGCTGTCGCTCGCGGCCATTATGGCGGTGTCTCTACTATCGATTTTTACCACCTACTGGATTACCGAACTCGGTGACAAAGATGCCCAGGCCATTAACTTATCTGGCACCCTGCGCATGCAAACCTATCGGATCGCGCTGAGCATCAGCCAAGACAACGATCAGGCCGCCCTACAACAAATTGAAGAGCTTCGACAAACCTGGCGCTTTCCCTTATTGATGCACCTAAAAGATGCCTATGTGTCCGACGCTGTGTCGAATCGCTATGCAGAAGCCAGCCAACACTGGCAAACCATCATTGAACCGCAATTGGCGCACGCGCTACAGCTGCGCTATGAACAAATCCGCCCCGCCATCACCCAACTCATTCCAGCATTGGACAAGCAAATTGCGCTTACCAACGCTCTGGTTAGCGAATTCCAACAGAATGCCGAGCAGCGCATTATCCGGCTTAGGCTGATTCAAATTGTGGGATTTTTTACCATTGTTTGCGTCGGTAGTTTAGCCTTCTATTTCACCCGAGAGCGCATCGAAAAACCGCTCAAGGAATTAACCTCGGCGGCGGACAAATACCGGCAGGGCGAATTGAGCCACCGCCTGCATTTGGAGGGGCGAGACGAATTCGCGCTGCTGGCAGAAATTTTCAATCTTATGGGTGAGTCTCTTCAGGCCCACTATGCCGAATTGGAAGCGCGCGTGGAAAAACGCACCGCAGATCTGCAGCGCCAAACCAAGGCACTGGAATTTTTACTCAGCACTTCGCGCCAAATCATGAGCGCCTACCATCAACCCGTGGACCATAAAGCCATCATTAGCGAGCTGGCCAAGCTTATTAATCATGCACAAATAGACGTTTGTCTTTTCACCCAAGAAGGTAGCCAACCTTACTACCATGTAGGCAACAATGGCACACCCGACTGCAGTGCAAAAAGCTGTTCAGAATGCAAAGATGAAGTGAAACCTGGCTGCTATAAAGACGAGCAGGAATACCAATACAATATCGGTCGAGACGAGCGCCAGTACGGTATTCTAAGTGTGCGCGAACCGCTCAAATTAGAGCACGGTCATTGGGCCGACCAACTCATTACCTCTACTGCCGATCAACTGGCCTTGGCACTCTCACTTGCCGATCAAAAAGCCTTAGACAGAAAAGTCGCCACCCTCGACGAGCGCACCGTTATTGCACGCGAGCTACACGACTCACTCGCCCAAGCACTGTCGTATTTAAAGATACAAGTGGTTCGACTCCAGAAAACCTGCGATAGAAAAGAGTATGACAAACAACAGCCCATTGTTAACGAATTGCGAGAGGGTTTATCTAGCGCCTACCGGCAGCTGCGGGAATTATTAACCACATTCAGATTAAAGCTCGACAGCACCGGGCTCGAAGGTGCGTTAGTCCAAACCGTTAATCAATTGCGCGAGCGCTCGACCATGAACATATCTTTGAACTATAAACTCACCGACATCCCCCTCACGCCGGCAGAGGAAATTCACCTTATGCAAATCGTGCGCGAGGCAGCGCAAAATGCCCTACACCACTCCAAGGGCACTGAGCTCGTCATTGATTTGGTGCATTTAATCGACGACCATATTCTATTAATGGTGAGCGACGACGGCGTTGGGCTACCTAGCGCACCAGAAAAACTGAATCACTATGGTTTAGCCATTATGAAAGAGCGCAGCCGCAGTTTGAACGGGGAATTCCACATAGGTAAGGGTGACGGAAAAGGTACAAAAATTACCTTTAAGTTCAAACCCGACTACATCAATCTTTTACAGGCCAGCTAAGCTAGCCACTGCAACCTACTTACCTTGCACACCAAAAGAGACGTAATTTCTGCCCGCGCGTTTTGCCTGATACATAGCGTGATCAGCTAAATTTAGAATGGTGCTGGGGTCTAACTGATCGCCACCAAATAATTGAACGCCAAAACTCGCACCGCTTTCAAACTCGATCACCTCTGCATCTGACTTTCTTTCAGAGGTCTGGATGAAAAAGGGGTTAGCCATTTCCGCACGCAATTTTTCGGCCACTAGCATCGCTTGCGCATTAGCTTGCTTTGCAGTCTCCCCAATTTGGCTTAGAATCACAATGTATTCATCGCCGCCATAGCGAACCAGTGTATCCACTTCGCGTAATTGATGTTTAAGCCGTTCCGCTACCTGCACAAGTAGATGATCACCGGCGGCATGGCCATGCTCGTCATTAAGCTTTTTAAAATAATCCAAATCCATAAAAATCAGCGCTCCCCAACATTTATTGCGCTTGCATTCGGCCAGTGCTTGATCGAGCTTTATGTCCATCAAGCGTCGGTTCGCTAGGCCAGTCAACGGGTCGTAAAAGGCGAGCTGCTGCGCCTTTTCTTCCTCTTCTTTTAAGCGGCTAATATCGCGTACAACGGCCTGTATAATGACGCGGCCGTTCACATTCATGCTGTTGAGCTGTACATCGGCATGAAAAGTCTCATTGTTATCTGCGCGTTTATGCAGCCATTCGAAGCGATTGCTACCTTGAACCATGGCATGCTCAATTCGCTGCATAGAAAGCTCAGTGGAAAGGCTGTTGTCGGGTTGATACTCGGGTGACAAATCTGCTGGGTGCTTGGTACAAAATTCGGCAATAGAAGCGCAACCGAATAAATTGACTGTCGCCATATTGCAATCGAAGAAGCCGGTATCATCGAGCAGCATGACCGCATCACTGGTCATTTCATAGAGCGTGCGATATTGCAATTCGGAGGCTTCGAGCATTTGCTGCTGACGCTTGCGCTCTGAATAGTCTCTGGCTATGCCCTGCGAACCTAGGAACTTCCCCTGCGCGTCAAATACTAAATGGACATTGGTTGCCACCCAGACTTCATGCCCCTGCTTGTGCCTTAGGGCGGCAATAATCTCTCTATCTCGCACGCCATCATTTAACATGTCATTGAGTAAGCGGGAGCGCTCATCTTGATCGCAATAAAAACTCGCCATTGGCCGGCCAATAATTTCGGCTATTTGATAACCCAATACGGCTTCACAGGCGCCCGACACCATCATAATGGTTCCGGCCTCATCGGTTTGATACAGGATGTCTGATAGGCCGCTCAAGGCATTATTTAGCTCCGCCTGCGTACGGGCTAGGGCTTCGCCTTTAAAGCCGTGATGAGATGATCCCAAGCCTTCCTGATCGCTCGAAATATCGCTATTTCCCTGTTTATCCACCATAACGATGCCGCTACCAATGATCCGTTTAGACACAGCACT